>JBBSPS010000035.1:0-24224 GCA_038258655.1 Bacteroidia bacterium | reverse complement strand
CCTCATACTCTTCGTTCTTTTCTTTCATGGTTCTGTGGTTATTTAAAGTTAAGTTTTATTCTTATTCTTTAAATAGCACAGTTCATTTTACACCCTCTACAAAAAAACTCGGCACGAATTGATTCGTTCCAATGATGCGCTAACACAATCACCAACTAAATGTATCTTTTATCATAACTTTTCCCCAGGGGTATTTTCCGAAATCTTTTTGAAGTTTTGTTTTTAATTCCTCGGAAGTATAAATTTTATTTTTTGTTTTTTTCGGTTGCAGTGTTATCATATCGGGTTTTAGCATTTCAACACTCTTAGCGAAATAAATTACACCGCCATCTTCCGTTGCTAAACCAAGTATTGCTCCGGGTAAACCGCAAAAACTTTCAGGGCCAACATTTGGTACAATATCATCCGCATACCACGCATAAATACTGGTACTGTCATTCACTTTCCAAATCGCTTTACGGCAGCTATGTCCGCTTATTACACGTTTATTATCTGTGATTTTCCATTGACGTTTATAAACTGTATCCTGCAAATACAATTGTTCACCCCAAATACTTTTTATGGATAATCTAATATTCGTATTCATATTTTGATAAACAGTATTTTTACTTGTGGCCCAACTCATACGTTCCGCCAAATCACTTTCCTCCGATTTAAATACTGACATTGAATCATTGAAATATAATTCAAAAATATCCACTTTGTTTTTATCTTCTTCCTTCAACCAATCTTTCACATTCTCATCTTTAAATTTTTTATAAAGATTGGTTCTTCGTTCATACACAATTTTTCCTGAAGTAATTTGTGCGATCATATCACTTCCGAAAACAAATAAAAAACTGAAGGACAAAAGATATTTAAAACATGTCATCATTTTCCTTTGTTTTAGTGCTGTTGAATTTATAGGTAAGTTTCAATAAAAAATAACGGCTGATAATATTTGTTTTATTATCGGTGATCACATTATCCTGAACGATCCTACTGGTACTAATATTCTGGTTCAGGATATCATTACATGTAACTGCCAAAATAAAATTTTCATTTTTAAAAAATCGTTTACTGATAGATCCATTCCACAATACATAATTAATATTATAGCCTGCTGCTCGTTGACTGTTAATGTTATATTCCACTTCCGTTTCAACCAAAAATTTAAACGGTAATTTTAATTGCAGGTAAGCATTGTAATGTTGTTTGCTATATGGCTTATCAATTGAAGTACTTAAAGTTGATGAAGGAGAATTATAATTATAACTATAACTTAATCCAAAGTCAAGAGTGTCCAAATGCACTGAAATATTTAATTGTCCGGTAATGCCCGTATTGGTTGTACTGTTTTTTTGATTATTAATATATCCGGAAGAGTTACTATAATTAAAATTAAGGTTGGGCCCTATTTCTAATTTCTTTTGAAAGAACGGAAAATTGGTTCCGGCATAAGCATAAGCACTGGTATTACCATTTACATTCACCGTTTTAATGATGGCTCTCCCTAAGTTATCGTAAACAATAGAATTTGCAAACGCATTATTAGTGATGACATAATTAGCGCCACACCACGTATATTTTCCACTTACCGGTTTATAGGTATTATATGAAGCATTAAAATTATGGCTGAATGTAGGTAACAGATCAGGGTTCCCAACAACAACTCTGTTTGGGTTACTATTATCAGGAATAGGTTGTAATTGATTGATTGATGGCTGATTTGAAGATGTATAGTATCTGAAATTTAAACGAGAGTTTTGACTAAATTTATATATGTATCCTAAATACGGTAGTATATTATTGATTGATTGTTTGATCTGTTGTTGCGTAATTAAATTGGAATTTACAATATCTACATTCCTGATACGGCTTCCGATGTTGAATGAATACTTTTTAATGTCATAAATAAATTTAAGGCCTAAACGGTTAGCCATTCTGGTATTTTCAAAATTATTAGTATGCAATGAATCATAAACGGCATACTCTCCATTAAAATAATTTTGCGCTATTTTATTTTGTTTGCCGATACTATTGTTGTAAGAATATTCAAATTCTAATTTTATTTTTTTTGTAAGTGGTTCCGTATATACGGCAAGGGCATTGTGTGCCTGAGTATTGCTTGTATTTATTTTTTGTTGATTGATACTATCATTTGGAATAGTTGAATTGTAAAACGTATTAAATGATTTTAATACCCCGGTAGATCTATTATCATTCATTTCAAGATTATACGTAACGTAAAGTGTCCTATCCTTCTTTTTAAATTTTCGATTCAATTTCACATTGGTGTTTAAATCGTAACCGGATGCTTTATTTGTGTTTGTAATATCCGTTTGATGTATTAAGGTGTCTGTAGAAGTTAAAAATTTTGTCAACTCATAATTGTTTTGATCTGTTGAATTCAAATTTAATTTGGGTTCGATTATAAGTTCCGTTAATGAATCTAATGTTTGAGTCAATTTAAAATTAACAGAATGTGCCTCTGATTTCTGCAAATTATTGCTTGCATTGTCAGTGACATAGCTGCTATCCGTCAAAAAATATTGTGACCTGGTAATACTCGAAGTTGTTAATTGATTATTGTTATAGATATAATTAAACCCCAATTTTATTTTTTTACTTATTTTATCATTGTAATAAAATCCGGATTTTAAAGTTCGTGGAATTCCCTCGTTGTTATTTTGGTTTGTCATCGTATAATTTCCATTTTCATCCATCTGGTAATTCGATTCATTATCCAAACCATATTTATACACATCACCACCTTCAAAGCTGGAATGAGGTGTATTACTGGCTAATAAAAAGACAGATACCTTTCGTGTATTACTAAATTTATTGGCGAGTAGATCTCCTTCATAAAATTTTTTGCCATCACTTGCCGATGAAACTTTACCGAAGTATCCTTTTTTGGCGTCATCTTTTAATTTCAAATTCATGACCTGTACAGTTTCGTCCCCTCCTTCAGTAGCTTTGTCATTCTTTTTTTCATACACTTGAACGGACTCTACACTTTTTGCAGCCAGGTTTTTTGTAGCTATTGTAGGATCACTGCCAAAAAATTCATCTCCATCAACCAGCACCTGACTTATTTCTTTTCCTTGTGATGTAATTTTACCTTTTGAATCCACTTTAATTCCGGGTAATCTTTTTAACAGATCTTCTACTGTAGCATTTTGTTTTACTTTAAATGAATCGACAGTATAAACTAAGGTGTCGCCTTTATAATAAACAGGATCTTTGAACGCGTAAATCACTACTTCCTTTAATTGCTGGCTTTTCGAAGGAAGGATAATTTTTCCAAAATCAAAAATATTGTTGGTGGGACTGCCAAACACGTAAAATGATTTATCGCCAAAACGCGGATTTGAAATAATTACCTGAAGTGTATCGATTGGTAAATTTTTTAATTCAAAATGCCCCGTTACATCCGTTCTTGTATGTGCAACCATTATCGAGTCTCTTATACGGATCGCCATTGCTACTGAATATTGTAATGGCGCTTTTGCAACTGTATCCTGCACATTGCCTGAAATGCTCATATGCTGGGAAAAAGCATTGATCGTAATAATAAAAAAACTAAAAATTAATGCAACGTTTTTTCTCATAAAATGATTTATTATACAAATATCATATCTAATAACGCAATTTCCGTAAAAAGATACAGAGAAAGTAAATTATTTATTTAAACGGCGTAAAAACAATATGGATCAGCACTTGTTTAGTTCGATTTTGTTTTGTTTTTTTTCTTTAACTCCAAGTCCTTTTTATAATCAAGTGAAAGAATTAATATTTCTGCGCGTATATTCAGATTGTATTCTGATTTGTCCTTAGGAAGTTTTATGATTTTCTGAGTATCTGCATATCCTACGGCTGTAAGTCTCTCCTTATCTATGCCTTTTTTAATGAGAAAATTATATATGGCTTTCGCCCTCCTGTCGGATAATTTTTGCATTCCTCCATGCCGACTTGGATTCATTGATAATCCATCTGAATTGACATGTCCTCGTATCTCTATTTTGATTTTTGGATTGTCCATCATAAATTGATACAAGCTGTTAAGTCCCTCCTCAGAACCCAATACAAACTGATCTTCCTCAGATTCAAAATGGATTTTTTTCCAAAGAATTAGTTTCCCTACATACATTTCATCCGGTGAATGACATTTATAATGAAAGCGTATAGTATGTCCTTTTCCATTGTCATATACATTGTCAACAAGCAGATAAAAACAATCTCCTTTTTGCACCTGAATATATTTTACATAAGATGATCCTAAACCGGAATGAACAAATAAATCAGCGGATTCATTTAAACTTAGTCCCGTCATACTTTTTATTTTTTTATCATTTCTTGAGATACAAGTTCGAATTGGTTTGATCTGTTTATTTAAAATTTTTGAACGAAAGTTCCCGCCATCCCATTTGTATAACATAAAATCATAATCGTCATTTATATCTTCAGGAATGATATCAAATGTAAGGCTACAGTTTTCTCTAGCCCAGAATTTATACCAAACAGTATTATGTTCATTTTCAAAATACATTAAGTCGTCCTTTTTATTATCGAAAATTTCCATTTCATTTCCGCTGCCTTTTGGTGTATGTGGTGAAAACACAATAGTATCTGTAATTAAAATAGGGCTGGTACAATCCGCATTTTCTTTCAATATAGTTTCGACTATTTGTCCGCGATAGAAGCCTTTTGGTACATGTTTTAAAATATTGTTTTTTGAAGTATCTGTATCGTTTAGTTTTAGCTCCAATTTGTCATTTGAAAATTTTTTATTGCTCGGTTTCTCTGAAACAGTTTATTCTTTATAGTTGATGCTGTTTGTAGATTTGTTTTATTAAAAGTATAATAAGTTAAAACAGATAGAATTGTAATGACAGAAGCACTGGGCAATATCCATTTTTTAAATGTTAGTTTAAACTTTGTTTTCGTTAATTTTTTTATTAATTCTTCTTCTTTTGCAGTAGAAGGGACTATAAGAGCTTCCGAAGCAAACACCATTTTAGCTTCTGCTTCCAGCAAATTATCATCAGCTTGCTCAAGCAAACGCTTTTTTAGCAAGCTTCTGATTTCACTATCACTTATGTTGTTATAATCGCTCATTCAATTTTTTTGTGATCTGTTCTTTTAATCGTTGATAATATACTTTCAGTTGATTTTCAGGTTTATCAATGTAAGTTGCAATTTCAGAATACGCTCTTCCTTCACTTCGCATCAGTAATAACATTCGCTCCCAATCTTCCATTTTATCAAGTACTTCATTTAATACTATTAATTTTTTATTGGAACTTTCAGGAGTATCACTTATTTTTTTAGTGCTTAAGTCCACGTCGTCCATTGCTGTGAACTCGAACATTCTTTCTGTTTTATTATCTCTGTAGTGATTTCGTAAATAATTAATAAATATTTTAAAGATAAAGGATGCAAATTTTTCTTCACTTTCAAATTTGTAATTTCTATACACTTCTGTCACTTTGTAAATAGTTTTATATATCAGATCCCAAGCTGCATCTTCATTCACATTCCAGGATTTAATGGCATACGAATACAGTTTTTTCCCATACCGGTTATAAACAACAGTTATAAAACTATTCCTATCCAATTCTGCTAAATGATATGTTTCCTGAGTACTCTTATTCAAAAATCTCAATCAATAAATCGTATACAATAAGTATAACACAAATTGGTAACAAAACATGAAATAAAAGAGGAAATAGTGCAATGGAGAGAGGTAAATTATTTAGTAGAAACAGTAGAAAAGTAAAAGTACCTGCTTAAAAACAAGTGCTTTGTCAATACAATCAAATAATCGTTGAACTATATCCTAGATCTTTATCAACCTTGATGTCCATTGCTTTTTATTCGAAGAAGATAGCTTAACAAAATAAATACCTTGAGGAATATTGCCACAAGGTATTTCAACTTTACCTGTGCTTGTTCCAGCATAAATGGTTGAATACACCAACTCGCCAAGTGTATTAAATAGTTCTACTTTCAGATCTGTAACTTTTTCTTCAGATAGATTTATGAAAACATTTTGTCCGGACAAAACAGGGTTGGGATAAAGTATACTATTAAAATTATTGTCGGCTGTTTCTTTAATGCCTATAGCCGTTTGCCCTTTAAGAATAACAGCCGTTATCGAAAGTGGCGGCAATGATATGGTGAAAGAATTACTATTTACTGTTACAGTAGATTTTTTTAGGGCATTGTTGGTATGAGATACAAATGTTTCAGCACTTGGCAACTGACTAAGTTGTAAAGTGTTGTAGCTTCCGTTAAGCGCTGCAAAATTTGCAAGGTTTACCGTGGTACTCCTGGTTACTGTGAGTGACCTATTAACCAGTATTACTGTCATGGAGTCACCCGGATTATTTACAGATGAATAGGCGGAAACATAATGATCTGTATTGGAAACGGATTGCACCCGTATTGATTTGCTGTAGCGGCTAAACAAATGTAATGTTTCCCATTGTCCGTTATACCAATACCAGGGAGTAAAAAGCGCTACACCGTTATCAGCGAATGTACCAAGCATGGAAGCATAAGTGTTAGCGGTTACATTAGCACTGTTATTCTTAAAACCTAATTCGGAAACACTAAACGTTACTCCATGGTTTGGTCCGATATACTTTGTAAGCCAATTGTTGCAACGAGTGAAAATATATTCCTTAGTAATGCTATTGTCCCAACCCGAAGGGCTGGTAGTTTTTACGCCATTTGCACCGGGATAATTATACGTTGTATCAAAAAACATTCGGTGAACCTGAACAATATCTGAATCTCTGCTTTCGCCCGGATAGCAATGGATATCAAGTACATCCAATAATTTTATTCCGCTTGCTGCTTGTTCTTCCGCAATACGTTTAATAAAAAACTCTAACCAAACATAACTTTTTCCGCTGACTGTTATTTTACTGTTGTTCCAGCTATACCATTGCCATTCGGATGCGGGTACGGGACCGACTAATTTTATATTCGGAAATTTTGCACGGGCTTTTTTGGCGACAGCAAAATACATCTGCATAAATGCTTCGGCAGAGGGCTGTGTTTTTATTACATCATCATGGGTACTGTTCCAAATATCCGGCTCATTATCCATGCTCCAATACTGAATATAATTTTTGTTATAACCCAAGCCACCAGTGCCAAACCAATGATCAAGTATTCCAACAGTTGAATCAGCTGTCCAGTTTTCAAGATAAAGGTTCGGGTTGCCTTCCGTTGTTGCCGCACTTCCCCCTGCACCATTGGCTACTCCGCCACCTGCCAGATTCTGCGTAACACCCGTCCACCAAGTAGCACCGTTATAGGCATAATCATTGAAATTATTCGTTGTGTTTACAGCAGCTTTACCAATCAACTGAAATGCCCACATACCTTGTAAAGAGGGCATACTGTCTCGCATAACCTTCGCGCCATAATCCCAATTATGAGTATACACATTATTGTACCAATCAGGGTGACTCGATAATTTCAATCTCCAGTTGTATTTAGTAGCGTTATTCCCACCGTTTTCGCGTGTAAAGCGCAAACCTGCTTCGCGCATCAATTTCCATTGCGCGGCAGAAGTTGGGGAACTTGCATTATCGGAAATATCATTGTTCTTACCATATATATAGGGAGAAATAGGTATTCTACCTTTTGATGCATCCACCTGAATAATTACCGTTTGCGCCATGGTATATTGCGATGCAACAAAACTTAAAATGAATAATAGCTTGTAAATATTTTTCATGATTATTTTTATTAGTATAAATACAGGAAATTTATCCCCTTTTCCGTCCGCCTTTATTGCCTTATAAGAATTATTATTTTTGTTTTCCTACTTTTTTATAAGTACCTATATCTTCTTCTGTTTTCTGTTTTTCCGCACCAATTGAGGCATAGGGAGTCATAATATTATAAACCATTGCAACTTCATTCAGATGTTTTACTCTTTCATGCACGTCTTCGGGTTTGGAATATTTTTTTACTTCAGATACAGAAAGTAAAAATGTTTTCTTTGTTTCCTTTGACGGTACAATTTCTACAAATTTTAAATCTCCCTTTTCAAAGGCATCAGATAACTTTTTTAATTGTATTTCTGTTGAATCTTCATACGTGTATGTCCATAGCAGTTTAGTTTTCGTATCTATTTTATAGTCTTTTAAGCGGCCAAACAAACGTTTTATATTATCCAAATCAATTTTGTCCGCTTTTTTTTCTCTTGCTGTTTGAGCATAGCCCACACCTCCAATAATGGAAATTAATATGAGTACTAATAATTTTTTCATATGTATATATTTAATTTTTAGCATTACTAAGATAAAAAATAGTATTTACTTCGCAAATAAAAAACATGTAAATTTTTAAGTAACTATATTCTCACAGTTCCAATTCCTTCATTGGGTCCCAATAAAATTTATTGAAATCTTTAATTTTATCCTTCACTACTTTGATCCCTTCCTTCTCCAATAATTCTTTCATCAGAAAAGGAGTCGCAAAATGGTGTTTGCCCGTTAGCTCACCATTCCTGTTTACAACACGATGTGCGGGAACATGTTTTTTTTGTGAATGCGCTGCATTCATTGCCCATCCAACCATGCGTGATGAGCGTGCGGTACCCAAGTACTTCGCGATAGCACCATAACTCGTTACTCGTCCTTTAGGAATAAGCCTTACCACTTCAAATACATTTTTAAAAAAATCTTCGTGTTGTTTCATAATAATTTCAAAAGCTTAACCTTGTTCTCGCTCCGTGTTAACTGACAGCGCTTAAGTCACTTGAGTCCCTCACATGCGGGAAGAAGTGTGCGCTGGTTTGAATCATTTTACACTTTAAACTTCAAATAACAAATTTTAAAACCCATATCCGAAAATTTTTTTTCATAATATGTTTTGATAGAGGTTAGTGCTTCATCACGCACGGTTACATCAGCGTATAAGTCGTTAGTTGAATCTAAAATTTCAAATTTATTTTCTTTTATCACTTCACGTGTATAATCATAAAAAGGTTCATTATCTGTTTTCAGATGAATGACCCCATTTTCAACTAATATTTTTTTGTACCTATTCAAAAACATCATATTCGTCAATCGATTACGGGTACGTGTTTTTTGCGGTTGCGGATCCGGAAACGTGATCCATATCTCATTCACCTCATGTTGTTTAAAACAAGCTTCAATAAAATCAATACGTGTACGCACAAAAGCCACATTATTCATTTTATCATCAACAGCCGTTTTTGCTCCTGTCCATATACGATTCCCTTTTATATCCACACCAATAAAATTTTTATCCGGAAATCGCTTTGCCAAGCCAACTGTATATTCTCCTTTTCCACAGCCCAATTCCAACACAATAGGATTATTATTTTTAAAATAATCGCTATGCCATTTCCCTTTTAAAGGTAAACCTTCCGTCCTTGAATCTTCAAATGATAAAAAGAAACAATTATCAAATGAAGACACTTCCGCGAATTTTTTCAATTTTCTTTTAGCCATAAATTGCTCTTACCGTTCTTGGACTTCGCTCAGGATAAACTTCGGCACACAGGCGCAAAGTTTTGCTTCCCTATTTCTATTTTTTTATACAAATATTAACACAATTCGTAAATTCGTACAGATTCGTTATCTGTACTATCTTTACAAAAATAAGCATTAATGTTTTCTCCAAAACGAATTCTCATTTGTCCGCTTGATTGGGGCTTAGGGCATGCTACAAGGTGCATTCCCATTATTCGTTTATTACTCAAAAAAAATACGCAAGTAATTATCGCTGCCGATGGTAGGCCATTAGAACTGCTTAAAAAAGAATTTCCTGAGTTAGAATTTATTGTTTTAAAAGGATATAACATTGTTTATCCGAGCTCAGGATCAATGGTATTAAAAATGTTTTTTTCTGTTCCTAAAATTTTTATCGGAATTTATAATGAACATACAGATTTAAAAAAAATAATTCAAGAACGGGAAATTGATACTGTAATTTCTGATAATCGGTTCGGTTTATGGAATAAAAATATAAAAAGCATTTTTATTACACATCAGTTGAGGATAAAAACTCCTTTCGCAGAAAAATTATTACACCGTATTAATTTATACTTTATTAAAAAATATGATGAATGCTGGGTTCCTGACTTTGCAGGAACAGAAAATTTATCGGGCGACCTTTCTCATAAATATGCATTACCAGAAAATGCTTTTTTTGTTGGGCCGCTTTCGAGGTTCTCCAACGTCATTGCGAAGGAGGAGCGACTGAAGCAATCTCACAATTCGTACGAAATCATGGCGATCATCTCGGGGCCAGAACCGCAACGTAGCATTTTTGAGAAATTAATTTTGGCACAAATCAAACAAACTAATTTAAAAGCATTGGTTGTTTGCGGAAAAACCGAATTGGAACAAAAAATAGAAACACTTGGAAACATAGAACTAATAAGTCATTTAAAAGCGGATGAAATGCAGCAAGCTTTTTTAAATTCTCAACTAATTATTGCACGCTCAGGATATTCTACAATTATGGACCTCGCAACACTTGGAAAAAAAGTAATTTTTGTTCCTACTCCCGGGCAAACAGAACAAGAATATTTAGCGGAATATTTAATGAGTAAAAATGTTGCTTATTGTGTTCCTCAAAACAAATTTAATTTAATGAACGCTTTAAAAGAATCGGAAAATTATAAAGGGTTTGAAGCTCTAATCCATAGAAGCGAATTGGAAGAAAGAATAAATAAATGGGGTTAATATGTTTTGTTCTTGCATGCTTTTACTCAAAATACTTCTTTTGAGTATAATTGTTTTTGACTATTTTAGCTTCATGAGATTAAATAAAATTTTGAGTGTTACAATGTTTTTATTATTGTGTTTTATATCGATACTTCTTAAAGCACAATATGAAGACTCGACAACAATAGAGAAGAAAGTTGATAAATGGAAAAAAGGCTATATTGTTTTAGAAAATCATACAGATACATTAACAGGTTATTTGAAGCTTAAAGAGTTCGAATATGGATATATTGAAGAAGTTTCATTTAGAAAAGATAAGGATAAAAAAAAGGGGACTATAGTAGTTTGGGGAGATTCTAAAAATGAAATACGTTTTTTGGGGTTCGAAAGTAAAAGATATAAATATTTTAATTTTACTGACGATTCCATACCTACTAAGCGATTTCAAAATAAAAATAGCTTCACAGGTTGGGTAGAAATAATTGAAGAAGGCCCAATTAATATTACCTTAGGGTTATATGTTAAATCTGTTGTTCCCACTAATCCAGGAATGATGTTGGGAGTGTTGGGAGAGCCGGGAGTATGGGTAGGCAGTGGTGAAATTCGAAGACTATACACTCCTATGTATTGTTTGAAAAAAGGAAACAAACCAACCATAATAATTGAGGGACCATCAAGCACTAATTCTAAATGGGATAATCTTATGTTACATGAGTTAGATGAGAGAAATAAAAATCATTTTTTTAATTTTATTTCAGATAATATTGAATTAGTAAATGAGTATAAAAACAAGGAGGTATTCTTTGGTAATATAGAAATGATTATAAGAGAGTATAACATTTGGTCAAAAAATAATAATAAATAATCAAACTTGACACTTTTCTAATTATTCGTTTCGTCACCTAAGATTACTCCGCCAACCGCTGACTAACAGCTTCGTACAAGACCACACCCGCAGCTACAGAAACATTGAGTGAACCAATTTTTCCCATCAAAGGAATTTTAACTCTTGCATCACACAGGTTCAAAATTTCATTTGAAATTCCATCTTCCTCCGAGCCCATAATTATTGCAACAGGCAATGTAAAATCATGTTGGTAATAATTATCCGTTGTTTTTTCGGTGCAGGCAACAACTTGCAATCCGCATTCTCTCAGATAATTAATAACGTTCTTCAAATCATCTTCACGGCAAACAGGAATTTTATGTAACGCACCTACGGAAGTTTTAATAGCATCCGCATTAATTTGTGCGGCACCGCGTGAAGGAATAATAATTGCATGAACACCTGAGCATTCTGCTGTACGGGCTATTGCGCCAAAATTACGTACATCGGTTATTCGGTCTAAGATCAAGATCAAAGGAGTTTTTCCTGTTTCAAAAACAGCAGGTAAAATATCTTGTATCTTTTGGTAAGTGATCGCTGAAATATATCCAACAACGCCTTGGTGATTTTTTAATGTGAGTCTGTTTAACTTTTCTATCGGAACATATTGGAAAGGAGTGTTATATTTTTTAAGCAAACTCATCAGCTCACTGTACAATTCACTCTTTAAACCGCTTTGTACAAATAAACTTTCAATTTCTTTACCTGCATGAAGTGCTTCAATAACTGAACGTATCCCGTATATTAAACTTTCTTCTGATTTTTTTTGTTCTTTGGTTTGCATATTTTAACTACATATTTAGCACAAAGGCTGAAAGTTACACAAATATTTTCGTGATGATTCTTAGTGACTTGGTGTCTTAGTGGCAATACTATTTTATTCTTAATGAATTATCCAATATATAATTTTTAGAGGAGTGCCTAAGCTTCGGCCCCTCTCTTTTGGAGAGGAGATTAAAGAATAAGGTCAATCCTGCAAATACGTTCTTCCTTGTCTCCAAATATCAACCGCTACATACCACGATTGTTTATAAACTCCTGATCGTTCCAACGTAAAATCATTATCTGTAAATGGATTGTTCACCCTTGTAAATGAATACTGCAATGAATTAATATTATTTTCTTCACCATATATCCATGTTTCGGAATTAGCCGTCCTGTATATCACGTTTGGAGAACCATAAATCAAATACACCATACCTCTGTCTGTTTTCCAGCCTTCAACATAGGATGTAAAATATTTGTTCGCATCCTGCACACGGTTATAATATTTTCGGATAACTTCTTTTGCCCTGTCACTGCTACCGGTAGAGGTCAACCAAAATTTTTCGATGGCCGCTTTTTTATTGGTGCTTGTAGTTAGCGCATCGTACTCTTCTTTTGAAGTTATAAATCGTAATGGAGGAACCATATCAGCGGGTTTCTTTATTTCAGGAAAAGTTTCTGAAAAATTAAATAATGTTATTCCATCACGTTTGGTTGTATCCAATTGAATATGATAAAATCCTTTTTTAGTCGCTTTGAAATTTATACTGCCCATGGATGACAGCTGAAGTACATAAGTGCTGTCCGACCTATACTGAAAAGGCTTTGGATCGCTGAGGGAAAAAGGTGGAGCGGCTAATGGGAAATCACGGTTATAATAACGCACATATACATTCACACTAATTTGTGCTTTGTAAATAATGAGGAGCTCTTCGCCTAAAGAAACATAATTACGAAATAAAGGAGCGTCGGTCGCTTTTGATCTCACCAAAAAATTCTGACGATTCAAATCATTTTCCTTTTCAACGGGAATAACTGTTGTAACACTAATATTTCGATTCATATCAGTAACCGTAATACGTAAAAAATAACTGTGCGGTGTACGCGCTTTTACATTTATTTTTCCAACAAGGTATTTATCCGCGTTATCATTGTTCACATCTACAAGCCGCATAGAAGAACTATCAACGATCTCTTTTGTATCATAAGATGTTGATAAACGATAGGAAATCAACACATTCGTAGAAAAAATAATTCCATCAGGGCGGGTATATAATAATTCTTTACTGGCAATTTTAAAATGCAATTCCGAAAGTGTATCGTTAACATGGAATATTACAAATTCAGGATGAATTGTATTGACATCATGTTTGTAAGTACCGGTTTGTGTTTTAACATTTGCTTTACGTGTTGTGCCGCAGGCAACTACCAGCAAAGAAAAGACCAGTATATATATAAATCTCTTATTCATTTTCTTCGGTTAATTGTGTTTCATCACTTCCTAAAAATTTAGCAGGAATTTGCTTGTCTTTATTTGTTTTAGCACCTAATTTCTGTATGTTTTGTATTCTTTTAACAATGTTCCCGCTGCCTGAACTTAGCTTATTAATAGCATCCTGGTATGCTTTACTTGAGTTCTCAAGTCCTTTTTCTATCTTTTGCATATCCTCAAGGAAGCCTACAAATTTATCATATAATTCGCCTCCCTGCCTCGCTATTTCCATTACATTTTTTGTCTGGCGCTCTTGTTTCCAAAGTGAAGCGATCGTTCGCAAAGTAGCCAATAGCGTAGATGGGCTTACAATTACAATTTTTCTGTCCCAAGCAAAACTAAATAATTCCTGATCTGCTTGCACTGCCACACTAAAAGAAGATTCAATGGGAATGAATAACAATACAAAATCAGGTGTATTAAAATCAGTAGATGTCTGATAATCTTTATCACTTAATAATTTTACATGACTGCGAACAGATAATAAATGCTCTTTTATGAATCGTTCTTTATCTTCTTCAGTAATCGCATTTACAAAGGCTTCGTAAGCTATCAACGAAACTTTAGCATCCACAATAATGTGTTTATCATCCGGAAGCATAATCACTGCATCCGGTTGAATGCGCTTTCCTTCGCTATTATTTGTGCTGAATTGCGTTTTATATTCCTGCTCTTTAACCAAGCCGGAACGTTCCAATACTTTTTCCAAAATTATCTCCCCCCAATTACCCTGTTTTTTATTGTCGCCCTTCAACGCTTTCGCAAGATTATTAGCTTCATCACTTATTTTTTGATTGAGTTCTATTAAATTTTTGATCTCCGTTTTTAATACAATGCGTTCATCGGATTCCGCTTTGTAAGCCTTTTCTACCTTCTCTTCAAACGCTTTGATATTTTCTTTCAGAGGATTTAAAATAATATCGAGTTGGGTTTTATTCTGATCAGTAAATTTTTTTGATTTTTCGTCCAATATTTTATTGGCAATATTTTCAAACTCGATAGAATATTTTTTATGTACGTTCTCTAATTCGGATTTTAAGGTGATATGTTTTTCGTCTTGCGCCTTAAATGCTTCACGCGCTTTCGCAATAGTAATATTGGCCTCATTTAACTGGTTACGAAAAATAATTATTTCCTCACTTAATTTTTCCTTTTCGGAATTTAACCGTTGTTTTTCAGATGCTGCATTATCCAATTGCGTTTTTAATACCAGCTTTTCTTTATCTAATTCAATAATCTTTTCATCCGATACCGAGGTATCCATACCGGCATTTTGTTTCGATCTAAAAAACAAAAATACGATAACAGCACCCAAAACACAACCGACTATTAAAAACAAAAACTCCATTGGTATTATTTTATTTTAAGGAACGCTAATTTACGGATTAATTTGTTTGGTTGAAGAGGGAGTTTTGAGCACATCCCCCTCTCCTTGGTAGAGAAGATTAAAGGGTCGGGACTAAAAATAATTCACAATACCAAAATGGATTTTACCACTTCTGAGTTGTATCGGATTATCAAATTGTTTTCCGAGTGCATAACTGATGGAAAAAATTCCTGCTTTGGTTTCAAAACTAATACCTGCGCCAAATCCATAAGGAAAATCATGTACATATTGCGACCCTGAATTATTTTCATACCATCCTCCATCTCCGAACAAATACATATATGAATTTTGTTCCAGAATAAAACGATATTCCAATGTAAAAATGGAAAATGCGGATGCATATATGGATTCCTCATCAAAACCACGTAAGGTCCTCAATCCTCCAATGCGAAATAATTCATTTTGAAATGTTGTTTCACCGTACAAAAATGCTGATTGATTGCAAACCATAATGGTAGTTTTATCAAAAAGAGGAATAAATATATTCCCGATAAAATCAGCATTGTATTGAGTAGAATTAAGCTTTAAATTATCATATACCACAGGATTCAACTTTGGATTTTTTGTGATGATTTTTGTTCCGGCACTTGCATTAATTAAAACTGAATAGCCTTTTCGTGGGTTTAATCGGTAATCTAATTTTTCATATTTTAATCCGATACCATACATGTTTGTGTGAACATCCGCATTAGTTGGTAATGTTGTAGCATATTCCAACCCTTTAGTAGAAAGCAATGTAGAAGTTTTATTATTGTAGAATATTTTAAAATAGTTTCCCCCGATCAACAAATATTGCAAACCAATATTTTGTGTTACTTCTAAATAGGTTGTGTCTTTTTTATATAATTTGAAATTATAATCTACACCAAAAGGGCTACGAAATAAGAAAGGATATACCAATCGCAATTTCAGATCTTGTGTTTGTGTCTGGAGTTTTCGCCAATTCAGATCGATCAACTCACCATGGCCCAATCCATTTTGTAATTTTAACTGCACATCACCTGTAAATAAAATTTTTCCTGTTTTATTATCAGGCAAAATACCGACAATACCATTAAACTGACTGGCACGTTTTTTTTCGAGATTTAAAATAAGTTTATTGAATTTATTTGTGAATGTAACGGATGCGGGTTTGGTAGCATGTACAAAAGACAGCTCTGCAATACGTGTATTCACTTTTTTTAATTGCGCCTCATTGTATAAACTACCCGGTTTAATTCCCAAATAATTATTCATGTATACCGGTGCAATTTTCGCGTTTCCTTTTATTACAACACTATCAATTTTTTCTTCGGCATTTTTTGTAAGTTTTAATTGCGCCGCGATGCTGCTCTCCAATATCACAATACTATCCAGCTTTATAGAAGCAAATGGATAACCATTGTTTTCGTAATACGTAATTAGTTTTTCCTGAACACGTTTTACGTCCTTAAAAAAAACAGGTTTGCTTCTGTACAATTTTTCACGAAAACCAATTTCACTTAAAACGCCTTCATCTACATTTCCTTTTTTAAGATGAGCCCATTTATATTGCGCGCCAAAACTCAACCAAGCTTTCGATGAAAGAGAATCGTTTATTATACTATCATAAGAAGCGGTTAGATAAGCATTGTCAAAACAAGTGAACAATACATTTTGTAATCCTTTTTCCCGTTCAAGTTTAGTGTTGAATGATTTTTTGTAAGAAATTTTTTTGAGAAGAGCCGTATCGTTTAATGATCGTATCTCCAGGGAATAGGTTGGTTGTACAAAAACAGTATTGGTTTTCCTGGCACTATCAGCAGTGGATTGCCCGTACATCATTATTGGCGAAATAACACCAACAACGGTCAAAACACAGGAATAAAGGAGAAAACGCATAGGATAAAGGTAAACAAATACAGAAAACGAAAAAGAAAGGATTTTATTGAAAGGGTGGCTTAAAACAATTATTTTATTCTATTTTAGCTGTGTATAAACAAGAATTAAAAATTCAATGAGACTACTATCGAAAGAAAATATCCTAAACAAGGAGTTATTAATGAAAGTCACCTTGATAATCATTGTTTTCTGTTCTACTTTTTTAATTTTTAAAGCATTGCAAAAACCGGTGATCTATAATTCCACTTTAAAAAATGTAACCTATACATATAGCAGGGATAGTGTTAATAATAGCATTGTTTGGAAAGTTGATAAACCGTATTACTATATAGATTCACACAATTCATGTAGATGGGATGCAGTAGGTTATTTTCACATTCGCGACAACTACTATAATAAGAATGATGCTGACTATGCTTTCTTTCCACTATTTCCATTTGTATGGAAAATTTCAGGTATCGGAATATTATTTATAGGTTTATTTAACTATTTATTATTCGGCATTTCTATTACTATTTTTTCATTTTTATTTTTAAAGAACGTTACTACTTCTTTAACCGAGAGGCTTTGTGTTTTTACTGTTTCATTAACACTTCCACCCATAGTTATCTATTATATTCCTTATGCCGATGCTTTGTTAACTTTAACTTTTGCATTAGCTGTTTTCGGGTTAATAAAAAACAACTATTGGCTATTTTTTATTTCCATCCTACTTTTTGCCATGACACGCCCTATATTCGCCATTGTAGGCATTTCATTTATAATAATGGATGTTTTATATTTTATAAAGCATAAAAATAGCAGACATTTTTTTAAAGAACTTTCGCTTAAACTCATCCCATTAGTAATGGGAACATTGATCGTCTTTTTTATGTTTTATTTGAATTCGGGTTCGTTTATGAAATACTTTGAATGCGTGAATAAATACTGGAATACCCATTTTAGCATACCTGATAAGATCATGGACTGGTCAATTGAATCTTTTGGGATGAATGTATTTACAATATTCTTTATTATACTTCCCTCGGCTATTTTATTTATAAATTATTTTTGGAGTGAAATACATTCTGATAAAACAACAGAGTTACAAAGTATTTTTAATGGAAATACTGATTTTGTTAAAACCTATTTTTTCAATAATGCCCTTATTTATTTCTGGGGTGTTTTCCTGTATGTTGTTTTTTTTCAGGCAGGAAGCCTGAATGGACTTAGCCGTTATATAATTGCTTCGCCCTTCTTTTTTATATTCTTATTTTATTTTTATCCTAATTTTAAAAAAATTAAACTGAATAAATTCGCGATAATTTTTATTTTTATAACGGTAGCGTCTTTTATGATGTTAGTCAATCAACCTAAATTAGATCCGGAAATAAATTTTAACGATAGTGGATTTTTTACACTTCTGATTAGCCTTATCTACCTATTCTTATTGCGATTTATGAATACTATTTTAAAAGTATCTTTATTATTTATTGTAGCAATCTATAATATTATTTGGATCACTTATTTATATAATGCTTATTTATGTAATGGTTGGATATTTACTTGATTTTATTTATCGCAGAGAGTGCGCAGGTTTTTCACGGAAAATATAAAACAAGTATCGTATCTGCAAATTTAATACATGTAGGTTCGTAAATTAGAATGGATCGCTATCCGCACTACCTTATCTCTGCTCCCACTTTTTCCTTATACGTTTTCATCAGCTTCTCCATGATCCTATCTATTTGTTTATCGGTAAGTGTTGCGTTTTCATCTTGCAAGGTAAAACTCAATGCATAGGATTTTTTTCCGGATGGCAATTTATCGCCTTCATACACATCAAATAAATTTACATCTTTCAGAATATTTTTTTCAGCCTGATAAGCTAATTGTTCCAGTTGTTCAAACTGAATTGCTTTATCAATTAACAATGCCAAGTCACGTCTTACTTCAGGAAATTTAGGGACTTCCTTGTAAAACAACATATTGTTTTTCTTCACCGCTTCAATTGCCAGTTCCCAATTAAAATCAGCATACAATACTTCCTGCTTTATATCCA
The DNA here is from genome assembly GCA_038258655.1 of Bacteroidia bacterium. GTDB lineage: Bacteria > Bacteroidota > Bacteroidia > 2-12-FULL-35-15 > 2-12-FULL-35-15 > 2-12-FULL-35-15. The sequence continues at coordinate 5,090 of JBBSPS010000035.1, read as the reverse complement.
TTGATTTTAAAACAGATTTGGCAACGGCTCCAAATTCCACTATCGGTTTCTTATTCCAATTGAAAATAAGGCCTTGTGAAAAAATATCATTATTTAATTCAGATATCTTCAAATCCTTAATTCCTAAACGATCCAAAAGGCCTTTAACAATACCTTTGAGCGTATAAAAATCCGCACTGTCATTTTTTACGTTCCAGTTTTCTTCTTGTTTACGGCCTGTAATAAATACGGATAAATGTTTTGTTTCAATGTACCCGCCGAAACGAATAGGTTCGTCCATTCCCATTCGGGCAGGTTTTTCTCCACCTTTAATTTTCATATATGTTTTACCAAATTCATACAATTTCAAATCGGCATTTTTTCTATTTTGATTATATACGATGGTTTCTAAACCACTGAATAAAAGTGTTTGACGCAATACATTCAAGTCACTGCTCAAAGGATTTAACATTTTTACATTATGATCGGTATTGATGCTTTTAAGTTGCGCTGAATATTCTTCTTTGGTCAATGACAAACACATCATCTCCGAAAATCCATTATTTGTCAGCAATTCAGAAACAACATTTTGTATTTTTTCTTTATCCGGTTTTTCAGCAAATTGAATAGATGAATTTAATGTAACAGGAATTTCAACATTGTTGTAACCATAAATGCGCAGCACCTCTTCTATCACATCCTCTTCCCGCTGTACGTCCACTTTAAACGGCGGGACAGAAAGTAATAAAGCATCATGTCCTTCGTGCTCAATTTCAATTCCGAGTGATGTTAAAATATTTTTTATAATTTCAATATCAATGTGCTTTCCTATTAAACGATCACATTTTTCATAAGAAAAAGCGACCTTGAAATTTTCTATTTTCTTAGGATAAATATCAATTATGTCCGATGATATTTTACCTCCGGCAATTTCTTCGATCAATAATGCCGCGCGTTTTAATGCATATACAGTAATATTAGGGTCGGTACCACGCTCAAATCGAAATGACGCATCTGTTTTTAATCCATGGTGTTTTGATGACCTGCGAACTGATGTTGCAGCAAAATAAGCGCTTTCTAAAAAAATAGTTTTTGTTTGCTCTGTAACTCCTGATGCTATCCCACCAAATACTCCGGCAATACACATCCCACCTTCGGCATCGCAGATCATTAGGTCATCTGATGATAATGCCCGTTCTGTGCCATCAAGTGTTTTGAATTTTGTTTTATCAGGTAATTTTTTAACAATTACTTTATTGCCTTTTATTTTATCCGCATCAAATGCATGCATTGGTTGCCCTAGTTCATGCAATACATAATTAGTAACATCTACAATATTATTTATCGGGCGAACGCCAATTGCTTTTAACCTGCCTTTCAACCATTCGGGCGAATCCCTCACTTTTATATTACTGATGGTAAGCCCTGAATAGCGCGGACAAGCAACGGTGTCTTCTACAATAACTTCGATTGTTTTATCCGTTGAATCGACTTGAAATTTATTGATCGAAGGAAGTATTACGGACGTGTAATCGGTGGTTTTTTTTTCAGCAACAGATTGTAAATCTGTTTTACTATTTAGCACTGCAACCAAGTCGCGGGCAACTCCCACATGTGATGCAGCATCTGCACGATTGGGAGTTAAACCGATCTCAAAAACAAAATCTTCTTCGATCTTTTGAGAAAAATAATCTTTAGCAGGTACTCCAATTATTGCATTTACATCAAGTACCATAATGCCTTCATGTGATGTACCCAGGCCAATCTCATCTTCTGCACAGATCATTCCTTCTGATAATTGTCCGCGTATTTTTGACTTTTTTATTTCGAAGGGTTCCCCAACGGTTGGATACAACATTGCGCCATCAGTCGCTACTATTACTTTTTGCCCTGCTGTTACATTGCTTGCCCCGCAAACAATAGTTAACAATATTCCTGTACCAATATCAACTGTAGTAACACTTAATCTATCGGCATCAGGGTGTTTTTCTTTTGTTTTTACTTCGCCAACAACCATTCCTTTTAATCCGCCCTTAATGGTTTCCACCTTTTCGATACTCTCCACTTCCAACCCACAATCAGTTAATAATTTCCCTACTTCCTCAGAAGGTAAATCAGTTTTAAGATATTCTTTAAGCCAGTTATAAGATATTTTCATTTTAAATTTTTTTGATCAAACCCTATTCTCATTCTAAAAAAATGAAGCACTAAATAATAAAATGCAAAAATAAGGAATTATACCAATTACACTTTACTTATAACACTGGCAGATTCTCTTTCTTTTTCCAGGTATGATTGAACTACTTCAATCGCGTTATCAATCACATCACTCAATGCAGTAATGAATGCACCTGGTTTTGCAATGGTAAACGCATGTTTTAACGCTTCAATTTCTTTTGGAATATATTCATACGATTGATCCGGATTAATTTCATGAATTCCTTCCACTAAAAGTTTAACAATTTCTTCCGCTTGGCGCCCGCGCAAAAATTTATCCTGGCGGATAATAATATGATCGAACATTTGCGCTGATATTCTTCCGAGCGCCCTTATGTCATCATCTCTTCTATCTCCTGTTCCCGTGATAATACCAATTTTAGAGGTTGATTCGATGGTAGATAAAAATTCTTTTATTCCTCTAAATCCATCTGCATTATGAGCAAAATCGATCATCACTTTATACTCTTTAAAATTAAAAATATTCATGCGTCCGGGTGTTTGAGCTGCGGAAGGAATGAATGTTTCAAGACTCATGCGAATGTCCTCTATTTTAAAACCATATACAAAAGAGGCCAATGTTGCCGCCAATACATTGTAGATCATAAATGTTACTCTGCCTTCAAACGTCAAAGGAATAACAATTACTTTTTCAACCCTGAATTTCCATGCGCCTTTTTTTATTGTAATGTATCCGTTTTCATATATAGCAGCAATACCACCAGTTCTACAATGTTCTATTATTACCGGATTATTTTCATCCAAACTAAAATACGCTACATTACAGGAAGCATTTTTACCAATGCTTACACAATATTCATTATCCGCATTCACAACGGCATATCCACTACGTTTAACGCTTTCCACTATCACACCTTTTACATTCGCCATTTCTTTTAAAGTGTTAATACCGGATAGTCCCATGTGGTCTTCCTGAATGTTTGTTACCACAGCAACATCACACTTGTTAAAACCTAAACCTGCTCTTAAAATACCTCCACGAGCAGTTTCCAGCACAGCAAATTCAACAGTAGGGTCTTTTAAAATAAATTCAGCGCTCATAGGTCCCGTAGTATCACCTTTCGTTAACATGGAATTCTGAACGTAAATACCATCGGAAGTAGTAAAGCCCACCCTGTATCCATTATTTTTTACAATGTGCGCTATTAATCGAGTGGTAGTAGTTTTGCCGTTCGTACCTGTAATAGCAATAATAGGTATTCTGGAGGATCTTCCAGGAGGATAAAGCATATCGATTACCGGTGCCGCCACATTGCGAGGCAAGCCTTTGGCAGGGGCTAAATGCATCCTAAAACCGGGAGCCGCATTTACTTCCAAAACCACGCCACCGGAGGCTTCCAAAGGCACGCTGAGATCCGATGCCATAATATCTATACCGCAAATATCCAAACCGATTATTCGTGATATACGTTCACAAATAAAAATATTATGTGGATGAATTATATCTGTGATATCAGTGGATGTACCTCCGGTACTTAAGTTGGCAGTACTTTTCAAATAACACTTTTCATCTTTTAAGAGTATTGTTTCTAATGTATAATTATTTTTTTCAAGCAGGTCAATTGTATCACGGTCAACGGAAATCTCCGTCAATACATTTTCATGTCCGAACCCTCTGCGCGGATCTCTATTTTCTTTATCAATTAATTGTTGTATCGTTGAAATGCCATCGCCTGTTATATGAGCAGGTTCGCGCAAGGCAGCCGCTATGAATTTATGATCTATTACCAATACCCTAAAATCAAAACCTGTAATAAATTTTTCTATGATTATTTTGCCGGAATATTTTTTAGCATGTTGAAAAGCGGCATTGGCATCTTCTATCGTTTTTACATTGATTGAAGCACCTTTTCCATGATTTCCATCCAACGGCTTAAACACTAAAGGGAAACCGATTTTTTCAATAGCGCTTGCTATATCTTCTTCACGAGAAATGCAAACTCCTTTAGCCACAGGGATAGCCGCATCCTGCAACATTCGTTTTGTTTCATCTTTATTACTTGCCAGATCTACCGCGATGGAACTGGTGTGATCTGTCATCGTAGCACGAAAACGCACCTGGTTTTTTCCATAACCTAATTGCACCAATGATTCTGTATTTAAACGGATGAAAGGAATATCCCTGCTCATCGCTTCTTCAATAATGGAACCTGTGCTAGGCCCAAAACGAACATGCTCACGAATTTCACGCATCGTACGAATATCATTTTCCAGATCGTACTCTTCTCCTTTGATTAAAGCTTCAGCGATTTTTACTGATGCTTTTGCAGCATAAACCCCAACGGTTTCTTCCATGTAAGAAAATACCACAGTGTAAACGCCGATATCCTTAGTGCTTCTTGTTCTTCCATATCCACAATCCATTCCTGCCAACGATTGTATTTCCAACGCAATGTGTTCTATCACATGCCCCATCCATGTTCCTTCTTTTACTCTGGAAAAAAACCCGCCGGTAACTTTTTCTGAACATCGGTGCTCTATCATGCTAGGAAGCATTTTTTCTATCCGTTCTGAAAATCCTTTTATTTTATTTGTGGGAAAATTTTCCAGCTCCTCCAAATCAAGTTTCATTACAATTAATTTATGCCTTCTAATTGACCAATAATTAGGTCCCCGCATTGTTCTGATGTCTATTATCTTCATTAGAGTGGTTTTAGTTTTTATCAATATAGATAATTTCCTGATACGAACAAACAACTAAAAAGATTGGCAGGGTTCGGTGTCCCGATTTTAATCACTAGCGTCCGAAATAAATTATCAATAAAAGGGAGTTACTAACAAGTAATCTCCCTTTTTTAATGGAATTTTGTTTTTGCAGAACCAAAAACCATATGAGCAAAAGTAAATATTATTTCGGACAGAGTGCACTGGGT
>JBBSPS010000034.1:0-25105 GCA_038258655.1 Bacteroidia bacterium | reverse complement strand
GAAAATTACAGATGTGGAAGTATTACCTTATTTGGCTAAAAAATATAAAACGGATTATTTTGTTTTTGTAAATGAATTGGATATTGAAAAGGATGAAAATTCGTATGATATTTCTACGGATACTTATCAGCGACAAGTAACGGTACATTATTCAATACTCGATAAAACAGGTAAAATAATTACAGCAGGAATTTCTACGTCACATTTTTCATCTAAAATAAATGAACCTAAAAAAATTGTTTCACTTAATTTTTCATCTATCGCTACGTACATCGCCGCTAAATTTTCAGCGTTGATAAATGTGAATGTACCATCTAAAAAATGATCAGGTCCCTTTTTTAAATCCTACAATTATTGAAACACAACCGCTTGGTGGTACTGAGCTGGGAGAATCCGATACAGGAACTGTAACTACAACAGTAAATTGCTGGGTTGATTTCACTTTAAAATCCCAAAAATTAGGATAATCATTGTCTTTACTGTCAAAAATTATTTTGCCTGCATTATCTTTTACTCTAAATGTTACTTCGCCTAATATTTCTTCCGAACACACAAGTATGCGATAATCCTGTCCTGAGGAAAATGCAAGTTTTAGTTCTGTACTTTGTCCGGAAGAAAGTATACTGGAATTCATTTGACCGTTTTGAGTAAACGGTTGTATATTGGGCATGCACTTTTTTTTAACAAAAGCGGGGCATTGAGCATTAACTGATATTGAAAAGAAAAGAAAAAAATAGACAGTAGAGATGGTTCTAAGAAAGCAGTTCTGTTTCATACAAAAGTTGTTACACTCTTATTGTATAATTTTTTTCCTGATCGCTGCCGCTTTGGTAGAAATTTCGTTCAATTGTTCAGCAGTCAATTTAAATGAACTGTCATTCCCAACCGTGGTAACGCCTTTTTCTTTATTGGTGATGACTGTCGTTTCAGAAGGAGGAATGGTTATACCATCATACACTTTTTTTAATCCTTGTAATTGATATAATAACCCTATTATACCGGCATTGTCTTTTTTATAACTATCCAATAATGCGATTAAATTATCTAAGGATAATTTTTGTTCCCCAATACGTGTATTGATAGCGTCATTTTTAGTGGAGTTCGCGATTTGTGTGGCAATGTACAACCCTTCTATCCATCCACCTGCAACTATCAGGGCGGATACACCCGGTTGGCCGTTTTCTTTTAAATATTTATCAGAATTCCAATATGAATCGGAAATAATAGTAAGTAATGAATCTTTGTTTTCGAGGTTGGCTTCGATGCGTGATGTGGTTGTTTCATCAAAAGCGCCGCTAATTCCTAAGTTGGTGGCCAATGTATTGGTGCAACGTAAATACAGCATCGACTCTTGAGTTTGACTGAAAATACTGGTGAAACTAAGATCGGAGCCATATATTCCCAGGTTAAGGGCTTTGTCTGTAACAGATGAATATCTGGATACATTTTCAATCGGGTTCAAATATTTAGCATTATACTTTGCTCCCGCAGCTTGCAACAATGAAGTAGTTTCAATTGGTGACGGAATAGAGAAAAATACTTTTTGCGCTTTTTCATTTTTTTCCTGCGTAGCAGCGGCAGAGGTAGTATCCTTATTTGTAAGGGTTTCATTATCGTTAGATGCCGAACCACATGCTGTAATAATTGCTGCAATGGCAATGTACCAAGCGTATTTAGTGAGGGTATTTAATTTCATAATGTATATTTTTTGAAAAGCGATCAAATATACTGCTTTTTCTGAATTTGTTTTTAGGTGTTTGCTTTTTTTCTTGTTACATCATGTTCAAACGTTTTGACAGATCATCCTTATAAGAACCTCCAATAGGGATCACTTTTTTATCTTCTTCTAAAATAAGGTTGGGTTGTTCTATGGCAACTATTTTATCAATGCGTACAATAAAGGAACGGTGTACCCGGATAAAATCAGTTGGAGGAAGCTTTTTTTCAATGTCCTTCATTGTGGAATGAATAGTGTAACGGGCATTCGCACAATTGATCACTACATAATCTTTCAGTGCTTCCACAAAATAAATATCGGTTGTTTTTACTTTTACTAAACGTGAATTTGATTTCACGAAAATAATGTCTTTTGATTCTTTATTTTCTACGATCGAATAAAGAAAATCTCTTTCTTTTTTTACATCAGCTTCCTTTTCATGTTTATAAATGGCCATTTCAATAGAAGTATGCAAGTCAATTTCTTTGAAAGGTTTGATAATGTATCCATAAGGTTCGGATACTTTCGCTTTATTCAATGTACTTTCATCCGCATAAGCGGTAAGATAGATCACCGGGATATTGTGCCTCTCCCGTATTTGGGCCGCCGCTTCTATTCCACTCATATCGCCTTTCAGCATGATGTCCATTAATACAAGATCGGGTTTTAGTTCTTCGGTTGTTCTAATGGCTTCTTCTCCTGTAGAACAAGTAGCCAGAACGGTATAACCGATTTTTTTTAAGCTGTGGTGTATGTCCTTTGCAACAATGCTCTCGTCCTCAACTATCAGAATGTTTATTTTTGACATCTTCTTATATCCTGTTTTTTATTTGGTTTTGCTTAAATTCTATCGTGTAAATAGTTCCTTTTTTTGTATCAATATTTATAACACCATTTATTTGATCGGTCAAAGTTACAACTAATTGTAATCCGAGCGACTCTGTATTTCTATAATTTATATGTTGAGGTAATCCTATCCCGTTATCCCCAATAGTTAATCGTATATTCTCGCCTTTGGTTTGCATTTTTAATGTTATTTCAGCATTTTCGGATTTATCGATAAATGCGTATTTTAATGTGTTTGAAATGATCTCATTGATAATTAATCCGCAAGGAATAGCAAGATCTAAATTAAGAAAAATAAGCTGAATGTCAACATTTAGTTTTATTTCATGATCTATATTGGAATACGAATGAACTAAATTATGTAAAAGTGATGATACATATTCGGAAAAATTGATGTTGGAAAAATCTTTTGTTTGATATAGACTTTCGTGGATAAATGACATTGACTTGATCCGGTTTTGACTTTCTTTTAAAATGTTTAATGTACTTTCATCTTTTACGTAGGATGATTGTAAATTAAGAATGCTGGAAATCACTTGTAAATTATTTTTTACACGATGATGTACTTCTTTTAAAAGTATTTCTTTTTCCTGTAGTGATTGTTTTATTTTATCTTCGGATTCTTTTTTCTCGGTAATATCCAACCCCATTCCTGAAACTTCGACAACATTTTTATTTGCGTCGAAAATAGGGTTTAAAAATATTTCTCTCCAGGTAAGGTTGTTGTGCTTGTCGGTTATCGCTGTTTCAAAATATTGAGCTTTTCCTCTAAGCGCCGCATTGTATTTTTCTATCCATAAATCGTTGTGCTCTTCAGTAGAAAAAAATTTTCCGGAAACGATGGAAACACCTATTGCAGCTTCTGTATGATACTGCGATTTTATATATTCTTCAAAATTTTTGTTGTATAGTGTTAAACATTTATTTCTATCCACAGTCCAAATAAGGTGGGAGCTGTTTTCAATGATCGAATTAAGTTTTGCTGTTTGTGAACGCATTTGTTCTTCTATTTTTGTGCGTTCCGAAATATCGTGTGAAATACCCATTACACCAATTGTAAACCCTTCTTCATTCTTCAACAGGGATGCCGATAAGTAAGCATCGAATTGTTCGCCATTTTTTTTAACATATTTTATTTCGCCTGAAAATACTCCGTTCGCATAAAGTTCTTTTTCGATCGTTCGTATCCCGCCTGAGTATAACATTTTAACATGTTTGCCTACCACTTCATGTAATTCATACCCAAATATTTTTTGCGCGGCTTTATTAAATTCATTGACATATCCGTTCTTATCGGAGGCGCAAATAATGTTCAATGAGCTGTCGATCAATAAACGGGTATATTTTTGGGCATACTGCAACACGCGTTCAGTATTTTTTCGTTCAGTAATTTCTTGTTGTAATTTTTGATTGGTTTCCTCGGCAATTTGTGTGCGTAATTGTTCTTTTAGTAATTGCTTTTGAGTCGTGATGTCGTGGAATACTACTTGGACTGAATCCATTCCATTATATTTGATAAGGATGGGCTTAGTTTCAAGTTCTTTAATTTCTCCTTTTTTATTTTTTATTTTTATCGCAATAAAATCAAGTTCTTTTCCGGCTTTTGTTTGGATGAGCCTATCTATTGTTTGCTTATGGTGTTCGGGTAAAATATAATCAAATGCAGAAATATTTTCTAATTCTTCAAAAGATTCCACACCTATAATGTTCAAAGCACTTGGATTAGCAAATTTTATTTTACCATCAATATGAATGATTACACCATCAGGCGAATAGTCTATCAGGCTTTTATAATTTTCGCGGCTTTTTGTTAATTCTAATTCATATTGTTTCTTATCATTTACATCAGTAATAAATCCTTCTAAAAATAATAATGTTCCATCCTCCGAAAAAACGCCTTCTCCTTTTTCCCATACCCATTTTATTTCTCCGTTTTTAGTAATTATCCGGTACTCTATTTCAAATGGAGTGTGGTTTTTTAGGGCATATTTTATTTGTTCTAAACCAAGGTTTTTGTCCAGAGGATACATGATGTCAGAAAATGCGCGCTTTTTATTATTGATAAAATCTTTTGGAAAATAACCGGTAAGCTGATAAAACCCTTTGCTTATAAAGTGCATGGTCCATCTTTCATCATAGTTAGAACGATAAGCTATGCCCGGCAAATTATTCATTAATGTAGAAAGTTTTCTCTCGCTTTCGCGGAGATCATGTTCATATTTCTTACGTTGGGTTATATCATAAATTACAGTGGCACGAATTGTTCGTCCGAAATATGGAATATTTTGTCCTTTGGAAATAACGGGAATGATACTTCCATCTTTTCTCAATGTATCCACTTCAAATAATTCTGAAACAGGAAGTCGGATAAGCCGTTTAGCTTCGTTTTGTTGTTTAGGAACAATAAAATCTGTAATTACATTTTTTCCTAAAATTTCTTTTATGGTTTTGTATCCATACATTTTCAGAAATTGTTCATTCGCGTCAATTATTTTTCCGTTGTCGCTAAATACAATTCCTTCGAATGTCGCGTTTGATATAATTTTAAAACGTTCTTCGCTTAGCTGCAATTTTTTTTGATATTCCCTTTGCAGATTGATATCACGTATCGCAACTACTCTGGCTCTTTCGCCCTTATATTCAATTTCACGAGCGGAAATTTCCGCCCAAAAAGGTTTATTTCCGTTTTTAAGCATCTCTATTTCATATACCTTTTCCTCTTTATTTTGAAGTTTTTCTGTAACAGTTTGATGAAACGATTTGTCAATAAATTGAAAAATAGATTCTCCAATAACTTGTTTTTCAGTATATTCAGATAGTTGCAAAAACGCTTTGTTAATTTCAACAATTTTTCCTTTTTGATGAATTACAATTCCTTCAAAAGCTGACTCAGAAAGCTTTTTAAATTTTTCTTCACTTTGTTTAAGCGCATTTTGCGCTTCCATCTCTTTCGTAATATTCGTCGCTTCTATAATAACAGCGGTTACCTTTTTTTCTTCTATTAAAGCCGTTGCTTTACATGAGGTGTATACTAATTTACCGGCTAATGAAATTGACCAAACGGTATATTCCTGTGGTTTTGCGATTTCAAAAACTTTTTTAATCGCATTTTTGATGATCGCTTTCGATTCATCAGTGTTAAAATCATATGCTTTTAGTCCGATTGCCTTCCTTTTTGAGGCTTTATTGATATATATTATATTAAATTGTTTATCTATAACAACTATAGTATTTGCGGAGTGCTTAAACGCTGGGGCAGCCCAGTTTTTATCTTTCTTTTTAGGTAATTTTGGGGGGGAGACAGGGGAAGTTATTTTTTTTTCTAATAATTTAATCCTTTCACGAAGCTTTTTTATTTCTGCGATAAGCGCCGCTTTTGTTTTTTGTGGAGAAGCCATGGAAATAGTCAAAATTTATTTTATTCTTGGCTCTGATGTTGGTGTTTCCGGGACTACTTTAATGCCATCAAACCGCACTTCAATATCGCTTTTAAATAAAATGGTTAAAAATAAAAACCCTGATTCGTCAAAAAATTTCCATTCGCCTTCTTTTAATCCGCCAATATATTTCCCGGTTTGTTTTTCTTTTCCATTGGGATAATAAAATGTTTGTGCGCCATCAGGTATGCCATCAATAAATTTTCCTACAAAACGTAATTTCCCATTGTCAGTATAAAAATGCTTCCACTCTCCATCCAGCATACCGGCTTTATACGAACCCTCTTCACGATAATCAGCTAATTCAAGTATCCACGGCCCTTCTTTTTGTCCGTCAATAAATTCGCCTTTTGTAATTACTTTTCCGGTATCACTGTATTCAGTCATTACACCATCCAATAAATCATTCCTGTAATTTTCTTCGCGTAGCAGATTTCCGGTTTCATAAAACCATTTCCAGGGGCCTTGCGCTTTTCCTTTTTTATCATATTTCCCTTTTTGTTCTATTTTCCCGTTAGGATGATAAAACACCCATTCCCCTATGCGTTTACTGTTTAAATATTCTCCTTGTGATTGCAACTGTCCGTTAGGATGATATTCTTTCCAAGGGCCTTCTTTACGGCCGGCAGTATCTAAAATTCCTTCGCCTGTTAAAACGCCATCCACATATACTTTCGCGCTGATCACTTTTCCTTCCGGGGAAAATTCTCGATGGATTCCTTCCGCTACACCATCTTTGTAAGTTCCTGTAAATTTAACCACTCCACCTTCATAATAACTTGTTTTTACATCAAGTTTGGCAAGTTCAGGAGCATTCATTTGAATAACTCCATTAATATATTTGGTAGTATTTAAAAGGCTTCCTTTAGTTGAATATTCTTTGAAATACCCATTCATTTTATCATCTGTGTAATTTATTTCATTTTTAAGTACGCCTGTTGGATAAAATTCCTTCCATCCACCTTGTTTGAGTTTATTGGCATCTCTGCGATTTATCTTTTCTTCTTTTTGCACAAAGCCCATTTTGTAAAGTGTAAGTGTAATGATAGTGCTATCCGGCGCATACTCATAACCTTGCCCTTCTTCTTTTCCATTTACGAATGGAATGGTTTGTTTTACTTTTCCATCTTTATAATAATTAATGACATCACCTTGTTTCACATCATTTATATAGCCTTCGGAAGTAGTCAATACACCCTCTTTAGTATCATACGTTTTTTTTGATCCGTTTTTTTTACCCTCTTTGTAGCCGAATTCAAACGCTAGTTTTCCTTGTTCATTATAAAATTTCCAAACACTGTCCAGTTGAAAATTTTTACGGTTACCTTCGGATTTTATTGTTCCGCTTTGGGAATAGGTTTTCCAGTAACCATCGGGCTTGCCATCACGCATAATACCTTCACTGGAAACTTTTCCATTGTCATAATAAAATTTATTATATCCGTTGGGATTAATATTTTGATTGGACTGTGCAAATGCTGCAATAGGGAGCAATAACAAAATGACCTTAAAGAATTTACGCATAAATATATTTGGTTGTCTCACAAAATTAAACAATTTAGAGGGATAATGAAAATCTCTCCCTCTTAAAGAATCATAAAAAAATGTACATTTAAAATTATTTTATCCGCACTGTTTTAAAACGGAGAAATTATGAAATTATTTTCCAATAAAAAATTGTTATTCTTGACGTTGTTTCTAACTTATGGCACCATAAATTATGCGCAAAATTTCCTCCAGGATTCTTTAGCATTCATTTCCCACCATCATACTCCATTCGATATATTGTCGGGGTCGGGACGTGATTCAATTGTGTGTTATAAACAAACTCATCGCAATATTTATCTTTTAGTTACGGGACTAATTATACTGATCGCCTTGATAGCCATCAAATTGCTTTTGCTAAATAAAAAGACAACTAAAATACTTCAAAAACAAAATATGATCATTGAAGAAAAAAATAAAGATATTATGGATAGTATCAATTATGCGAAACGATTGCAAAACGCCATTCTTCCAGCTCAGGAAATGGTGAACAAAATTTTACCTGAGCATTTCATTTTGTATGAACCCAAAGATATTGTGAGTGGTGATTTTTACTGGGTTTCTGCGCATGAAAATAAAATACTTGTAGCTGCAATTGATTGCACAGGGCACGGTGTACCCGGAGCCTTATTAAGTATTGTAGGATATAATGCAATTAACCAAACAGTAAATGAATTAGGAATTACACAACCCTCAAAGGTGTTGGATTACATGAATAAAATCATTAAAAAAGTATTGAATCAGGATAAAGAAAATCAGATAAGAGATGGAATGGATATGGCTTTGTACTCTTTTGATAAAGGTACAAATACGCTGGAATTTTCCGGCGCAAATAATCCACTTTACATTGTAAGTGAAGGGAAATTAACCATTATTAAACCATCGCGTGTAACTGTTGGAGGTATTGAAGATTCTAGAAAAGATTCGATCACCAACCATACTATGCAGGTAAAAAAAGGTGATTGTATTTATGTTTTCAGCGATGGTTATGCTGATCAGTTTGGTGGTAACGATAATAAAAAATTTAAAACAAGCCGTTTGCAGGAGTTACTGATCTCAATGAATAATTTTTCCATGTTGGAACAGAAAAAAAATATTCATCAGACATTAAAAAAATGGCAAGGAGTTAATGAACAGGTAGATGATATTCTTGTAATTGGGATAAAAATTTAATAATAGCAATACAGAATTTTTGTTATTGATATACAAAACTTATCTATATTTGAAACTCATTCACCAAAAAATATTCTATGTCAATATTCAGAAAAAAATCATTGGAATCTCTGCTTGCTCAGGCGGCGGACTCAGATAAAGGATTAAAGCGAACCCTCGGGGTTTGGGCGCTCATCGCATTGGGTATCGGAGCCATTATCGGAGCCGGCCTTTTTGTTCGTACTGCTGCTGCATCTGCTGAAGCTGCCGGCCCAGCAGTTACCCTTTCTTTCATTGTTGCCGCAATCGGTTGCGCCTTTGCTGGTTTGTGTTACGCCGAATTTGCATCTATGATCCCAATCGCGGGAAGCGCCTATACTTATGCGTATGCAACCATGGGTGAGCTCATTGCCTGGATCATTGGCTGGGCGCTTATCCTTGAGTATGCATTGGGAGCGGCAACTGTTTCAATCGCGTGGAGTGAATATCTGAATAAACTTTTAGGCGGCAGGATACCGTTTGAATGGTGCCATTCACCCTTCGAAACAAGTACTACAGGTATTCATGGATTTGTAAATTTGCCGGCCCTTTTTATTTTATTCGCACTTACTCTTCTTCTTATAAAAGGGACACAGGAATCCGCTTTCGTAAATGCCATCATTGTTTTTCTGAAGGTAAGTATTGTCCTAGTATTTATAGTGGTTGGCTGGAGTTTTATGAAAGAAGAAAATCATACACCATATATTATAGCAAAAGGTGTTGCAGGCCATAATGACTTTTTTACTTATGGATGGGGAGGAATTTTAAAAGGCGCCGGCATAGTATTCTTCGCTTTCATTGGTTTCGATGCGGTTTCAACCGCCGCACAGGAAGCAAAGAATCCGAAACGGGATATGCCGATTGGAATTCTAGGATCATTGGTAGTGTGCACAATTTTGTATGTTTTATTTTCTTATGTACTTACAGGTGTGGCTAACTGGCAGGAGTTTGGAGATCCTGCAAAAGGAAAAGAAGCATCCGTTGCTTACGCCATTTCAACGTATATGAGTAATTATAGTTGGCTTGCTACAGCAGTAACTGTTGCTATTCTTGGAGGTTTTTCTTCCGTTATATTGGTAATGCTTATGGGACAAAGTCGTGTATTTTTCTCGATGTCGCACGATGGATTGTTACCAAAAATATTTTCACACCTTCATCCTAAATTCCGCACACCCCACAAATCAAACCTGATGCTATTTGTGTTTGTCGGGATCTTCGGAGGATTTATTCCCGGAAGTGTTGCTGGTGATCTTACTTCGATCGGCACCTTACTTGCATTCGTGCTTGTATGTGTGGGTGTTTGGATCATGCGAAAAAACGATCCTGATGCAGTACGTCCTTTCAGAACGCCACTTGTTCCGCTAATTCCAATTCTTGGTATCGGGGTTTGTTCATTGATGATCATATCTCTTGATCGCCTAACTCAGCTAAGCGCATTGACATGGATGATAATCGGCCTGGACATTTATCTTTTGTTCAGTCTTCGAAATAGCGTTCTTGGAAAAGTAGCGATCGATCATACGCGTGGAAAAAGAGCGGCTTCAATAGCAGGAATAGCATGTTCGATTTTTCTTTTGCTTTTATCGTTGCTTGATTTTTATTATGTAAAACAATCGTTTATTGACAACCCATCAATAAATAAAGAACCATCATTCCCCTACTTTTTTGTGGCGATGGGGCTTTTGCAGTGTACAATTTTCTTTGCGAGCATGATAAAAAAACCACAAGAAGTTTAAGATTGAATTTTTTATTCATTAAAAAAATATATTTAGCACGTCATTCCGAGGAAACGAAAAAGTCTTCGCAAGGGCGTGCTAATATTATTTTTAGAAAAAAATAAATGTCAGAACAAACAGAATTAAAACGATCACTTGGATTACTTGATGCAACAAGCATAGTAGCGGGCTCCATGATCGGTTCCGGAATTTTTATTGTAACCACTTTTATGGCGCGTGATATTGGCGCCTCGGGTTGGTTGCTGGTGGTATGGCTGATCACAGGATTAATTACCGTTTCCGCAGCCTTAAGTTATGGTGAACTGGCAGGTATGATGCCGCATGCAGGCGGACAATATGTTTACCTGCAACGTGCTTATGGCAGAATGATCTCTTTTCTTTATGGCTGGACGGTTTTCACGGTTATTCAAACAGGTACAATTGCGGCAGTTGCCGTAGCATTTGCGAAATACACTTCCGTTTTTTTTCCAGAATTAAATAATGTAGTGCTTTCATCAGGTGCTTCATTTCAAATTACCTATGCACAATTACTCGCGATGGCATGTATTTTATTTCTCAGTTATATTAATAGCAGAGGTGTGCAAAGTGGAAAAACCATTCAATTAATATTTACGTCGGCAAAACTTTTTGCTTTGTTCGCATTGATAATACTGGGCATAGCCATTGGATTAAAAGGCGATACCATAGTCATGAATTTTAAAGATATGTGGAGCGCAAGCAAAACCACTGTTACTGATGGCATGGTAAGTGTAATCCCACTAACAGGTTTTGCTTTAATGGGCGCTATGGGTGCAACCATTATTAATTCATTGTTTTCGAGTGATGCTTGGAATAATGTAACATTTATAGCAGGTGAAATAAAAGATCCTAAAAAAAATATTCCCAGAAGTTTATTTTTGGGAACATTCATAGTAACCATTATTTATATTTTAGCCAATGTTGCATATTTAGCATTGTTGCCTTTGAAAGGAAGTCCCACAGCAACCGATGTATTAGGACAAGGAATTATGTTTCCAAGTAATGACAGGGTAGGAGCGGCGGCAGCTTCTGTTATTTTTGGTAACTCTGCGGTATACATTATGGCAGCATTGATTATGATTTCCACATTTGGATGCAACAACGGAATTATACTGTCAGGTGCACGTTTATTGTACTCGATGGCAAAAGATGGTTTATTTTTTAAACAGACACAAACATTAAATAAAAACCAGGTTCCTTCAAAAGCATTGTGTTTACAGTGTCTTTGGGCATGCTTACTTTGTTTATCGGGTAAGTTTAGCGATTTGCTAACCTATGCTACATTTGCTTCCTTATTATTTTATATACTCACAATTGCCGGAGTTTTTATTCTTCGAAAAAAAGAGCCCGACACTGAACGGCCTTACAAAGCCTTTGGTTACCCTGTAATTCCTGCATTGTATATTTTAATTACGTTAGCCATTTGTATTGACTTATTAATTTATGATACAAAAAATACAGGATTTGGTTTACTGATCGTATTATTTGGGATTCCTGTCTATTTCATTACTCAAAAAAAATCCGCGTAAATTTGCGAACTCTGCGAGAAAAATTATGAAACAATTTATTCGCGATTACCTGACATTTAATAAACGAGAGCGGAACGGAGTGTTTATCCTGATTACAATCATCACTTTATTATTAGTGTATTTAAATATTTCCGGTAATTTCGTTAAAACAGAACAGGTTGATTTTACAAAATTTGAAAATGAAATTAACGTATTGAATGCTTCTGTTTCGCAAGGAAATGATTCATTAAAAGAGGAACAATCAAAACAATACACTTCCACTATAACAGTTGATAGATCTGCAAAAGTCAACGTTGAATATTTTAATTTCAATCCTAATAATTTATCTGAAAAAAATTGGAAACGATTTAGATTAAGCGATAAACAAATTCACATCATAAAAAATTATGAAACAAAAGGTGGAAAATTCAGAACGAAAGAAGATGTAAAAAAAATGTATTGCGTTAATGAAAAATTGTATTTATTGTTGGAACCTTATATTCAAATACCTTCAGCTCTTTCCTCTCCTAGAGAAGCAAAATCCGAAATTCAACATCCGAAATCCAACATCGTTTTTTTAGAGCTCAACACCGCTGATTCTGTAGAACTTATTTCATTAAAAGGTGTTGGCCCATTTTATGCGAAAACAATTATTAAGTATCGGAATTCGCTTGGGGGTTTTGTCGCGAAAGAACAATTGATGGAAGTATGGAAATTCGATAAAGAAAAATTTGATCTAATAGAAAAACAAATAACCGTTGATTTAGCTAAGGTCAAAAAAATAAATATTAATACGTGTACTTCATCAGAATTAAAACATCCATATCTTAAATGGAATATGGTAAATGCGATCGTCAACTATCGTGATAAACATGGTACATACAAAACAGTAGAAGAAATAAAAAAGACGGATTTGGTAGATGATGAAACATTTGCTAAAATTTCACCATATTTGATTGTAGAATAACAAGTCCCCCTTCTTTTTCAGAAGGGGGAGTGTGTGAGATA
Source organism: Bacteroidia bacterium (assembly GCA_038258655.1). GTDB lineage: Bacteria > Bacteroidota > Bacteroidia > 2-12-FULL-35-15 > 2-12-FULL-35-15 > 2-12-FULL-35-15. The sequence goes on along the minus strand of JBBSPS010000034.1, from coordinate 12,099 downwards.
GTATGCGGTGGGGGATGTTTTATAAACCTAAAATATGCTCGAACAAAAGATAAAAAACACCATTCGTGATGTTGCTGATTTTCCTAAAAAGGGAATAATATTTAAAGACATTACACCTATTTTACATGATCAACAATTGTGTAATGAGATCATTAATGAATTTGCAAAACGATTCATCGGTAAAAATATTGATGCCATTATTGGTATTGAAAGTCGTGGATTTTTATTCGGTTTTACATTAGCAGACAAATTAAATATTCCTTTTATTTTAGTGCGTAAAGCGGGAAAACTACCTTATAAATCTATTTTTCAGGAGTATGATCTGGAATACGGAAGCGCAAAAATAGAAATGCATATAGATGAAATTCAACCGGGCTGGAATATATTAATCCATGATGATTTATTGGCTACAGGCGGAACAGCAGCAGCAGCAGCTAAATTGGTGCAGATACAAAAAGGAAAAGTAGCAGGGTTTGCATTTTTGATCGAGTTAGAATTTTTAAAAGGTAAAGAGAAGCTCACGGAATTTTCCAATACTATTATAAGTTTGGCGACTTATTAAGAAACTGTTTAAATTTTACTTTAAAAAACAATGTTATATCCCACGCTCATTCTCGACTCCGCTCGAATTGACATGGCACGAAGTCAGTTCGAGCGGAGTCGAGAAACGTGTGCAAGCAATACATGTGTGATAAAAAATAAAATTTAAACAGTTTCTAAAAGTTTATCCATAAATTTGTTATCCTAACAAAATCATTAAATATTATAAGATGAAAAAACATTTTTTAATCGCAATATTGTTTATTGCAACAACTGTATCCGCACAAAAAAAAGCACCTGCTAATTGGCAATTGATGAATCCGAAAACGGATAAAGTGTATGGCGCAGGTGTGGAAGAAGCATATAAAACCTTACAGGGCAAAACTTCTAAACCGGTTATTGTTGCTGTGATTGATGCGGGAGTAGATATAAATCATGAGGACCTCAAGGATGTGATTTGGACTAATCCCGGTGAGATACCTGATAACGGAATTGATGATGATAAAAATGGATACATTGACGATGTGCATGGATGGAGCTTCATTGGCGGGAAAAATGGTGATATCAATTATGAAGCAACTGAATTAGCCCGCATGTATCAATCCATGACTAAGAAATTTAAAACCGTGGATACACTTCATCCTTCGGATGCTGATGCCAAAGAATATAAAGAATATAAAAAAATAAAAGTCGATTTCTTAAAAGAACAAGCGGACCAAGAACAACAGTTATTTGGTATTGAGCTTGTTTCTAATTTTTTGGATAAAGTAAAAAAGAAAAATAATGGAGTGCTTTCAAAAAAATCGTTTGACAATTATAATGCCGAAAATGAAATTGAAACGCGCTTGAAAAAAAGTTTAAAACTTGCATTCGCGTTTGGATTAAAAGCGGACGAGCTCGACAATCACCTTAAAGAAGGAAAAGAACAAATTGGGAATTTGGTAAAGTATAATAAAATGAATGCCGATTCAATTCGCACATACATGGTTGGTGATGATATCAATAATCCGAATGAACGCTACTATGGGAATAATCATGTACAAGGCCCGGACGCGTTGCATGGTACACATGTGGCAGGGATCATTGCCGCGGAGAGAAATAATAATATTGGGATCAATGGAATTGCAAATAATGTAAAAATTATGGCGGTGCGTGCCGTTCCCAATGGCGATGAACGCGATAAAGATGTAGCGAATGCTATTCGATATGCCGTTGACAATGGAGCAACAGTGATCAATATGAGTTTCGGTAAGTATTATTCTCCCGATAAAAAAGTGGTGGATGATGCTGTGGAATATGCTTTGTCAAAAGATGTATTATTGGTGCATGCAGCAGGGAATGAATCAAAAAATAAAGATGTGGAGGACTCGTATCCGAGCCGAGAATTATTGTCAAAAAAAATTGTTCCTAACTGGATCGAAGTAGGCGCCAGTTCTTATAAAAAAGGAAAAAATATGATCGCTTCTTTTTCTAATTATAGCTGTAAACGTGTTGACTTGTTCGCGCCGGGAGTTGATATTTATTCAACCATTCCTGATAATAAATACATCAATGAATCAGGTACTAGTATGGCATCGCCAGCTACGGCTGGCGTAGCTGCACTCATCAGGGAATATTTCCCTGAACTGAAAGCGAATGAAGTAAGAGATGTATTGATAAAAACAGCAGTGCCTTATAAAAGAAAAGTAAAAGTTCCCGGCAGCAAAAAAGATAAAATGAAATTAAAGGAACTTTGTATCTCAGCGGGTTTTATAAATGCCAATAATGCCGTAAAGGAGTTGATGGAGTTGAATAAAAAAAAGTGATATTGCAATGACATAACTAAGTATACTATGTAACTTATAAAGGTTATCTCCGATAATTATTCCGGAAGCATTAAATTGGCATTGATAAAATAAGCCCCTTTTATTCTCATCCAAATTAAAAATCTTTTATTGTCATAAAACCAATGCGAATGGTAATTTCGCATTTGTAGTCAATCCGGAAATTTACCGAGCAAAAAAATTTTTGAACAATTGATTTAAATCATGAAAATGATGTAAATTTGTATGTTTAATTGTCATTCAAACAATTTTCTCTTTTCTCAATAGCATAGATGAATTTTTCACACCATAATACTAAAGCCTATCATACATCAGGAGAAACTGTAAAGAGTATCTCCGGAAAATATATGCTTATTAATAAGTGTAGTGAAGCCCATATTAATATTTATAGATCAGGCTTTAAGACTTTGCAAAAGCGGAAATAACTGGATAAAGTAAAACTATTAAAAAAGTCAAACTTCCAGTTTGACTTTTTTTTTGGCATAAAATAATTTTTATAAAAATAATTATGAATAAAATTAAAAAACTACTTGTCGCTAATCGTGGAGAGATTGCGATCCGCGTGCTAAGAGCCGCTTCCGAATTGCAAATACGAACTGTCGCTGTTTATACTTTTGAAGATAGGTATTCCTTGCATCGCTATAAAGCCGATGAATCCTACCAGATAGGAAAAGACACCGAACCCCTTAAACCGTATCTCGATATAGAAGAAATTATTCGTGTTGCGAAAAGAGAAGGTGTTGATATGATACATCCGGGTTATGGTTTTTTATCAGAGAACGTAACGTTTGCAAAACGTTGCCGTGAAGAAGGAATTATTTTCGTTGGCCCCGATCCTGAGATCATGGAGCAACTTGGAGATAAGATCGCTGCAAAAAAAGTTGCTGTAGAAGCAAAAGTTCCGGTGATACCTGATAGCAACACCAACCTTACAACCAGTGATATTGCTTTATCAGAAGCAAAACGAATCGGGTTTCCCGTGATGCTGAAAGCCGCTTCCGGAGGTGGAGGCAGAGGGATGCGTGTGATACGAAGTGAAGAAGAATTGGAAAAATCGTTTAACGAAGCAAGAAGAGAAGCAAAAAATGCATTTGGCGATGACACTGTTTTTCTTGAAAAATTTATTGAAAATCCAAAACATATTGAAGTACAAATTTTAGGTGATCATCATGGAAACATTGTTCACCTTTTTGAAAGGGATTGCTCTATACAACGCAGGTTTCAAAAAGTAGTGGAGATCGCTCCCGCACCAAATTTGAAACAGGAAACAAAAGATAAATTATATGAATACGCACTTCGCCTGGCTAAAAAAGTTGCATACAACAACGCGGGTACCGCGGAATTTTTAGTTGATCAACATGAAAATGTTTATTTCATAGAAGTAAACCCGCGCATCCAGGTGGAACATACTGTAACGGAGGAGATCACAGGAATTGATATTGTAAGAAGCCAAATTTTAATTGCAAGCGGGCATTCTTTAAAATCATCGGGAATATTTATTAACAGTCAGGAAGAAATTAAATGCAATGGCTTCGCAATACAATGCCGCATCACTACCGAAGACCCTCAGAATGATTTTAAACCCGACTATGGCATCATAACTGCCTACCGCAATGCAGGAGGTTATGGAATTCGTATCGATGAAGGAAGTTCTTACCCCGGTGTAAAAATTTCTCCTTTCTTCGATTCAATGCTTGTAAAAATTACTGCTTCCGGCAGAACATTGAAAGGTGTTAGTCAGCGCTTACAACGAACCTTAACGGAATTTCGGATCAGGGGTGTCAAAACAAATATTCAGTTCCTCGAAAATGTAATTAACCATCTTGTTTTCCAAGAAGGAAAAGCAACCGTTAGTTTTATTGGTGAGTATCCTGAATTATTGAATTTTAAAAAGAAACTGGATAGCGGGACAAAAGCCCTGAAATATATTGCTACTACTACAGTTAATGGAAACCCTGATGTTAAAATAAAAGACCCGAATAAAAAATTTGATGTTCCTAAAATTCCTGATTACAACAGGTCAGGTATAATTACTGCCGGAACAAAACAAAAACTAACGGAGCTAGGTCCTGAAAAATTTTCGAAATGGTTGAAGGCACAAAAAGCAATTCAGTACACGGATACCACGTTCCGTGATGCGCATCAATCGCTTTTAGCAACGCGTGTTCGTACTAAAGACATGCTTGCTGTCGCGGAAGGTTTTGCATACAACCACCCGCAAACATTTTCAATGGAAGTATGGGGTGGTGCAACATTTGATGTGGCATTGAGATTCTTACATGAAGACCCTTGGGTACGTTTGCAAAAATTACGCGCTGCAATTCCAAATATATTATTGCAAATGCTCATCCGTGGGTCTAATGCAATCGGGTATACCGCTTACCCGGATAACCTGGTTGAAAAATTCATTGAAAGATCATGGGAGAATGGAATTGATATTTTCAGAATATTTGATTCTTTGAATTGGGTGGATAGCATGAAAGTAAGTATCAAAGCTGTGCGTGAGCGTACCGGCGGACTTGCGGAAGTATGTTTGTGTTATACAGGAGATATTCTCTATAAAACAAAAACAAAATATACCCTTCAATACTATCTTGATCTTGCAAAACAATTGGAAGATGCAGGAGCGCATATCATTGGAATTAAAGATATGTCAGGATTATTAAAACCTTATTCCGCAGAATTATTGGTCACAGAATTAAAAAAAACAGTGAGCTTGCCTATTCATTTACATACGCATGATACTGCTTCTATTCAAAGCGCTACTTACTTCAAGGCCATTGAAGCGGGCGTAAATGTGGTTGATGTGGCGTTGGCATCCATGTCGGGATTGATCTCGCAACCAAATTTTAATTCTATAGTTGAAGGATTAAAAAATACGCCACGTCATCAGGAATTTAATATGGATTCATTAAATGAATATTCAAATTATTGGGAAGTGGTACGTGAACATTATTATCCTTTTGAATCCGGGTTAAAAACAGGAACAGCGGAAGTTTATAAACATGAGATCCCGGGCGGACAATATTCCAACCTTAAACCACAATCCGTTTCATTGGGATTAGGTGATAAAATGGATGAGATAAAAAAAGCTTACGCTGATGTGAATGAATTGTTTGGTGATATCGTTAAAGTAACTCCTTCCTCAAAAGTAGTTGGCGATCTTGCTCAGTACATGGTCTCCAATGGTTATTCAAAAGAAGATATCCTGGAGAAAGGCGATAATATTTCTTTTCCTCAATCAGTAAAAGATTTTTTCAGAGGTGATCTAGGCCAACCATATGGAGGTTTTCCTGAAAAATTACAAAAGTTGATCTTAAAAGATGAGAAACCATATACTGAATTACCGAATGCACATTTAAAACCAATTGATTTTGAAAAAGAATTTAAAGAGTTTCAAAAAAAATTCGATAACCGTTTAACGGAACTTGATTTTCTTTCTTATAAATTTTATCCGAAAGTGTTTGAAGAATATTACAAACACTTTCAAACGTATGGTGATGTAAGCGCGATACCTAGCCTTGAATTCTTTTATGGAATGTCTAACGGCCAAGAGACCATGATCGAATTAACACATGGAAAAAACATCATTGTTAAATTGGAATACATTGCTGAGCCTGATGAAAATGGAATACGCACCGTTTTCTTTAAATTAAACGGACAAAGCCGTGCGATAGAAGTAAAGGATGAACATCTTCATATTGTAAAACCAACCAACCGCAAAGCTTCGGGTGATAATGAAATTGGAACTCCTTTGCAGGGAATGCTTTCAAAAATATTTGTAAAAGTTGGAGATCCTGTAAAAAAGAATACCCCTTTATTTACTATTGAAGCTATGAAAATGGAAACAACCATTGTTGCTACAAACAATCATAAAATAAAAGGAGTTCAATTAAAAGAAGGTGTAATGGTTGATGCAGATGATCTGGTGATTGAGATGGAAGGGTAAATTTGAAGAATAGATGATTTGAAAATTTGAAGATGAAATGAACTTGAAAACATTGCATAATATAAATATAAACCAATTGGTTGAAGCGTTTAATCAATCTTTTTGTGATTATATTGTTCCGTTAAAAATTACGAAAGAGCAATTAGAGAATAAAATAAAAAGTGAAAATATTAAATTAGAATTTTCTGTTGGAGCGTTTGAAAATAATAAATTAATTGGTTTTATTCTTCATGGTTTTAATATAGTTGAAGGAAATAAAATTGCCTATAATGCTGGAACTGGGGTAATCCCCGAAAAAAGAGGGAATAAAATCACACTTACATTATTAGAGTATATAATCCCAAAACTCAAAGAACAGAACATTGTAAAAATAAAGCTTGAAGTTATAACCCAAAATAAAGTGGCTTATGACATTTACAATAAAATTGGGTTTGAAATAATTCGAGAACTTAATTGCTATAAAGGAAAAATACATTCAGAAATTGAATCTACGTTTGAAACCCGTGATTTGAAAAATTACGATTGGAAAATATTAAAATCGTTTTGGGATTGGGAACCAACTTGGCAAAATGCAATTAGTTCCATAGAAAACAATAAAGATATATACTCTGCTATTGGAATTTTCGACTTTGAAAAACTAATTGGATATTTAATATACAATCCCAATAATAATAGAATTCAACAATTTGCAGTAGCTAAAAAATATAGGAAACAAGGAGTTGGAAAACAATTATTTAAATATATTTCTCAGAAAAACAATCCCGAGTTTTCAACCATTAATGTTGACTGTGATTCAATAGAAACAAATGGATTTTTAAAAAAAATTGGGTTTGAAATGCATATTAAGCAGTATGAAATGGAGTTAACTCTGTAGCTAAACGATTAAATATTAAAAGGCAATGCTAATCTTCTCCACCAGCACTCTGGCGATCTTTTCAAGACTTTCATTCGTCCAGCCGGCAATGTGAGGGGACAATATTACTTTATCACTTTTAATTAAATATTGAAATGGTTCAGGAAGATTTGATGCATCGAGGTTTTCAAAAGAAATAGCTTCGTATTCCAATACATCCAAACAAGCACCCAACACTTTTCCTGATCTGATATTTTTTACAAGGTCGGCAGTATTCAAACATTTACCCCGCGCTGTATTGATGATGTAAATATTTTTTTTGAATTTATTGATGAATACATCATTAATCATGTAATGTGTTTCATCCGTCAACGGTGTATGCAAACTAATTACATCCGCTTCATCAACTAATTGTTGTAAAGCACATTCAATAATAAAATCATTTCCAAAATCTTTTTTGTACTTATCATAAACCAACACCTTTACACCAAAACCTTTTAATCTTTCCGCGAAAGCACTACCCATATTTCCATAACCGATGATACCAACTGTTTTTCCGGAAAGCTCCACTCCTCTATTTCCTTCACGGATCCATTTGCCTTCACGCACTTCTTTATCTGCTCTACATAAATTATTAAATAAAGAAAATAACATTCCTAATGCATGCTCACCCACAGCATCTTTATTTCCTTCAGGTGCATGCAAACATTTTATTCCTTTACTTTCCGCATACTCCACATCAATATTTTCCATTCCTGCTCCTGCACGTGCAATAAATTTTAGTTTTACAGCTTTATCAATAATTTCTTTGGTAATTTTTATTTTACTGCGGATAACAATTCCATCGTATAAATGAATATTGTTTATGATCTCTTCTTTGGTCCATTGATAATTCAGGTCACAGGTATGGCCTGCTTTTTCAAGCATTTCATGTAGTAGTGAATGATTGGAATCAATGAATAAGATTTTCATAACCTGTAGGGACAGGTTTTCAACCTGTCCTTTTTTATTTTAACCTGTCCTTTTTAATAATTTCTAAATCTAAATTTATATAAAGATATTCATTATAAATAATCTTCCCGAACAAATGTATGTGACCATTTTTGCCAATGGTTAACTAAGCCTGCCTTTACCGGATTATTGAATACATAACTCACAATGTTCTTTAATTCATTTGAATTTCTAACAAGATGATCATAACTTTCCGTTGTCCAAAATCGCCCTTGTTTACCCAAAATAATATTTGATTCTTTAGCGGTAAAACGTTTAATGGAATGCATTATCTGGCTCAGGTCCGGAGCATCTTCCATTAGTTTTATAACCAAGTGTACATGGTTTGACATTATACAATAGCAAATGAGCTGGTAATATTTATCATCAAAATGATGAATGGCTTGTTTATTAATCTGAGCAATTTCAGGAATTAACAAATGATTTTTGGGTGAGATACATTTATCTAAATATTCATCAACGGCAACAAAGTAAGAATCTTTTCCCGGTGAAATTATAATAACATCCTTTTCATTATGATATTCTTCTTTAAGCTTGTTAATGATTTCAGAGGGCAAACTATTAACTAATCGATATGTAATAAAAAATGTTCCGCTTGAAGGATGAAGATGAGGAAGTTTTCTTCGGTGAAATAATTTGTGTTCCATGTTATTACAGGCTTATAACCTGTTATAATAAAAACAAAAGACTTATAAATATTTTATTTACAGATTTAAAAACTCCATAATTATTACAGTTAAAAACTGCAACTATAATACAACATTACAGGTTAAAAACCTGTAACTACTAAATCAATATACTCCCCAACAACATAGAAGCCACCGTAAAATAAATGATCAGTCCGGTGATATCCACCAATGTTGCAACAAAGGGGGCAGATGAAACAGCAGGATCTAGACCAAGTCGTTTTAGGATCAATGGAAATAAAGAACCGATCGTATTTCCCCACAATACCACACCTACTAATGAGAGGCCTACAGTAAATGCGATCTCCAGCCAGTGAGGGCCATATATAGTAAGAAACTGCGACCATACTGCAATTCTTAAAAAACCAATTATACCCAAAATAAGTCCTAATATAAACCCAACTTTTATTTCTCTTCGGATGATCTTCCACCAATCACGAACAGTAATTTCACCTAGGGCGAGTGCACGAATGACAAGCGTGGATGCTTGTGATCCTGTATTCCCACCACTCGAAATAATTAATGGAACAAACAATGCCAATATAACAGCCTTTGCAAGCTCGTTCTCAAAAAAGGCCATAGCTGTTGCTGTTAATGTTTCTCCAAGAAATAAAATAATTAACCAACCTGCTCGTTTTCTCAGAATTCCCCATATAGACATACTCATATAAGGTTCATCAAAAGCTTCCATACCTGCCATTTTCTGAACGTCTTCCGTCTCCTCTTCCCTTCTTACATCCATCACATCATCAATGGTAATGCGTCCAACCAATCTGCCTAACCCGTCAACAACAGGTAATACAACCAGGTTATATTTATCCATTACATTGGCAACTTCTTCCACATCTGTATTTGTTTTTACAGAGATCACCTTATCATCATAAATATCAGCAACCTTAGCATTGGTAGGTGATGTGATCAATTTTTTTAATGAAAGTAAACCCAATAATTTTTCATTATCATCAACTACATAAATCGTATATATATTTTCTACCTCATCAGCCTGCTCGCGTATTTCGCGTACACATTGAATGGAAGTGCTGTTCACATGTACACGTATGAGTTCGGTTGCCATTAAACCACCGGCAGTGTTCTCATCATAATTTAAAAGGTCAACAATGTCGCTAGCTTGCTCACTGTCTTCCATGTGGGATAATACTTCACCCTGAACTTTATCCGGCAATTCCGCGATTACGTCAGCAGCATCATCGGAATCCATATTGTCAATGAACTGTTCCGCAATTTCTTTTGACGTAAGTGATGCTAAAAATTTCTCACGTACATCATCTTCCAGCTCCACCAACACATCGGCAGCTGTTTGCTCATCCAATTGTTTGTAAACGTATTTTGCTTCCTCAATTTCCAACTCATTGAAAATTTCGGCAATATCAGGCGCATGCAACTCCCCAAGTTGCTCCACAACAAATGCTTTATTCTGCTTAGCTATGGCTCCACGAAGCGTGTTTAAAAAGTCGGTTGTTAATTCAAATTGCACCTGATAATTAATTTAATAATTTCGGGTGCAAAGGTAAGGTTTATATTGATTTATGGATTTGAAATTGAAAAATCACCACAGATACACGCAGAACACAGAGTTTTTTTTATTCTCTATGCCTCTGTTGTAAAATAAATAACTATACCTCCACCATATTCGTCAATGCCACAAAATCCGCTACAGATAATTCTTCCGCGCGTTGAGTAAGGTATTTATGATCTAAAAACTCTGATTTTAATTTGAACGCTTTAATGGAATTACGCAAGGTTTTTCTGCGTTGATTAAATCCTGCCTTTACAATTTGTTTAAATAATTTTTCATTACAATACAATTGCTGAACAGTATTCCGTGTTAAACGAATCACTGCGGATTTCACTCTAGGCGGAGGGTTGAATACATCTTCATGAACAGTAAATAAATAATCAATATCGTAAAATGCTTGTAATAAAACGCTTGTTATTCCATACGTTTTATTTTTGGGCTTAGCTGCAATACGCTCCGCTACTTCTTTTTGAAACATGCCAACTACTTCCGGAACCTGATTTTTATGATCCAATACTTTAAATAAAATTTCAGTGGAAATGTTATAAGGAAAATTCCCAATCACAGCAAACGGTTCATTATTAAATAAATTATTCAGATCAAGTTTTAAAAAATCGCCTTCAATAATTTTATTTTCAAGAACCGGAAATGTTTTTTTTAGGTATGCGATCGACTCGCGGTCAATGTCTATAATGTGAGTTTCGAAAGCTGTTTCAGTAATTAAATATTTTGTAAGCACACCCATTCCCGGGCCTACTTCCAACACTTTTTTATAGTATGAAAAATGTTTTAAGCTTTTTACAATATCCTGGGCAATATTTTCATCTTTCAAAAAATGTTGTCCTAAATGTTTTTTTGCCCTTACGTATTCGGTCATTAGTTAATTAGGGGGTTGGTTAATTGGAAAATCAGTATCATAATCTTTATACATTATCGCGAGGTTCTTACCGAAGCAATTTCATCGAACTACCAGTTTAAGATTGCTTCAGTCGTGAAAAACTCCTTCGCAATGACGTTCTTAAATTATTTCCAATATCGTTCTAAATGAAACTGCTTTATCTCCATATTTATTTGCAACATCTTTTTGTAAACGAGGTCCATGTTGAGTTCTGTATTTTTCCAAATCGGTTGTATTTGCGCAAGTATATTGAACAGAATAAGTTGTTCCTTGTTCTTCCTCTACCAATACTTTACACATTTTATATTCTAAAAAATGACCTGTTGACATTACATTCGGAATGTGAATAGTTTTCATCCAATAAAGCCATTCATCATGCACATCATTATCAATGTTTGTTGTTACGTTATAAATGATCATATCTACTAATTACGAATTGTTAAAATAAAACCAAAGATAAACAAATCCAACTATCCCCTAATACTCCAACGGTTCAGAGAAAATGTGATTAGAAAGGCTTAGGAGCTTTTAGTTCCTTTTTGTGTTTTTATGTTACTCTTTTGTTACCCAAAATTTCTTCAAAGGTTCAGGAAGGTTCAAGAACCAAACAAAAGCCCTTTCAAGCGAATAAATTCGTTAAAGAAAGGGAAGTAAAAACCATTTAAAACCTATAAAAACATGGGAGTTTATTTAAGAGAGAAAAAATTGGGAAAAGGTCAGGTATCCTATTATTTGGATATTTACCACAACAAAAACCGTTGGTATGAATTTTTGGAAATTCGTATCAACAAAAGTCATCCGT
>JBBSPS010000033.1:0-26141 GCA_038258655.1 Bacteroidia bacterium | reverse complement strand
CCCATTTTCTAAAACAATAATCTGATCGGCATTCTTTACTGTACTTAAACGGTGGGCGATTACAACAACCGTTTTACCTTTAAAAAATTCATTCAGATTATTCATAATCACTTTTTCATTATTCGCATCCAAGGCGCTTGTTGCTTCATCAAAAAATAAATAATCGGGATTTTTATAAACAGCTCTCGCTATTAAAATCCGTTGTTTTTGTCCTGTACTTACTCCAATGCCTTCCATACCAATTTTGGTATTGTAACCAAGTGGTAAGGATTCAATAAACTCCTGGATGTTGGCAATGTTAACCGCATGAAGTAATTTCTCTTTATCTATATTTTCTTCCCCAACAGCTATGTTATTGGCGATTGTATCTGAAAAAATATAGCCTTCCTGCATTACAACCCCACATTTATCTCTCCATGCTTTTGGAGAAATGGAATTTAGCTTTTGATTTCCAATTTTGATTTCACCTTTTACAGGTTCGTAGAATTTTAATAGTAATTTCATTAAAGTAGTTTTACCGCTGCCACTCGTTCCTACAACTGCCGTTATTTTATTTGCCATAATTATTAAATCTAAGTCTTTCAATACCATATCGCCAAACATACCTATATATTGGAAGGAAACATTTCTTAAATCAATTGCTTCATTACTAACCACAAAACCCTCTCCAAAAGAAAGAGGGGAAGATGGAGATTCTTCATTTTGTTTGTTGTGTATTTCCGATAATCGTTCTAAACTTAAACGCGCATCTTGTAAACTTTGGGTAAAACCTACCAATTGCATTATAGGGCTATTTAATTGCCCTGTGATATAACTGATGGAGAGCATCATTCCCAATGTAATTTGTCCGTCAATCACCAGTTTAGCGGATAAAAAGGTGATGAATATATTTTTAAGTTCGTTAATTAAACTGGACCCGGCATTTTGGGTTTGCTCTAATGTTAATCCCTTAATATTTAGCTTGAATAAACGTACCTGAATATTTTCCCATTGCCAGCGTTTTTGTCTTTCTGCATTATGTAATTTAATTTCCTGCATTCCTGCAATTAGTTCCATTACTTTACTTTGATTTTGGGCGTTTTGAGAAAACCGTTTGTAATCCAAATCGGCTCTGCGTTTTAAGAAAAAGAGTATCCAAATAAAATACAAAGCACTACCTATAAAAAATACCGAAAATATGGCAAGGTTATAATATGCCAATACAAAACCGAATACGATTAAATTAACAAACGAAAATAGCACACTCAATGTTGTGGAAGTTAAAAAACTTTCTATCCGGTGATGGTCATTGATACGCTGCATAATGTCTCCTGTCATTTTTGTATCAAAAAATGCAATGGGTAACTTCATCAGTTTCACAAAAAAATCAGAAACCAACGAAATATTTATACGGCTGCTGATATGGAGCAATATCCAACTACGAATGATCTCAATAGTTATTCGACCGAAAAACAACATTAATTGAGCAAACAGGATGAGATAAATGAATTTTACATCATTGTTTTGTACGCCAATATCTACAATGCTTTGGGTTAAAAAAGGAAAGATCAATTGCAATAAACTTCCTGCCAGTAAACCTATTACTAATTGTACTAATAGTTTCTTATAACGAAACAGGTATTTGAATAAAAAAGAAAAACCTTTTGGCTTTGGCTTTTCCTTTTCTCCTGTAATGATGTATTCCTGTTCATAAAATTCGGGTGCTGGTTCTAATAAAAGTAAAATGCCTTCGGTTACATCACTTTTCCATGATTTTAAAAATTCTTCTTTGGTATATTTCAATAGTCCATGACCCGGATCAGCGATAAATATGTTATCTTTTTTAATTTTATAAATGACAACGAAATGATTTTGATTCCAATGGGCTATACATGGCAAAGGGGCATCTTCCAACAATTTTTCATACGTTACTTTAACGCCTATTGTGCGGAAACCAATTTTTTCGGCTGCTTCGCTGATTCCCAACAAGCTACTGCCTTGACGTGTGGTGCTGGCTAATTGTCTTAATTCTTGTAATGTTATAGCTTTCCCATAATACTTCGCCACCATCCTCAAGCAGGTTGGGCCGCAGTCCATTTCATCAGGTTGGTGGTAGATAGGAAAAGCCATTTGTTTTATATAGTTTCAATAGTAGTGCTTTTTTTCTTGCTTTTCTCACGCCCTGCCAAAGACTTATAATATTTATATAGTAAATCATATACAACCAATTCGTAAGTGCGTTGACGAGATTTAAAAATACGGTTCAGCATCATGTGTATATAACTCGCTAATAAATCATTTAAAGGGATTTGTAACTCATTACTGTTTTTAAGCCCGATTATTTTTTCTACAAGTGGTTCCATTTGTTCCTTTTTCCATTCCAAAAGCTCAATTAGAGGAAGAATTTCACGTGTAGCATCTAACTCTTGATTCAAAATATCTTCCACCTGTTTGCGAATATTACGGAATTTTGTATCTAATTGTAATTTCAATTCTTTGCTTCCACCATGTTCACGTATAAATCCATCTTTTAAATGTTCGAGTAAGATTAATTTTTCGTTGGAATTAAATTTAAAATTAGTTAAAAGATCATCCAAACTTCTAACAGCAAACTGCCATCTGATTTTTTCACCTTCTTCACCATCAATTAAATTCAGCATATTCAGGGTTACGACACTATCTATAAAAAAAATAGATTCTCCAATTTCCATTGAATTTAATCCGTACCGTTCTAATTCTTGTTTATATGTATCTGTTTGTATTTTTGTAACCAATCCTTGATTCATATAGGGTTGAATAGCCTGATTAACACTTGCTATAACATTTCCTAATTCGTTGAGTTCTTTAATATGAAAACGTAACCTAATATGTGTATCAGGGTCTGCGTAACGAATAAAGAAAAATTTATCAACCCGTTTTTTGTCTAATAATTCCTCTGTAAGAGGTCTTATTACCTCCGCTAATAATTTGTCAGCAGTTTTTATCCCCGAATAAAATTTATAATATATCCATTCACTTCCTATGCTAAATGTTCGTTTCATGGATTTATCTAAATCAACTTCCATTTTTTTCAAACTTACAACGTTTTCGGAAGCAGTTGCAATCGGAATTGTGTTTTTTAAAAGAATGCCAATAAATTCATTAGTATATCCATTACCATTCTTATCTTTTATTATTAAATTGTCAATATCAAATAAAAATTCTTCGAGGACAATTTTGTCTCTGTTTTTAATGCTGCTTACAAGCATTTTAATACTTAACTCATCTTCTAAATTTACAAGTAACTCGTTATCTCCGTCAGCTAATACAACATATTGTGGGATGTTCCATTGTTTTCGCCATTCGCCAATGTCTGTTATATAGCTCGATTTTTTTTCGTCCAACAAAACTTGAAAATCTGATTTTGACAGTTGCCATTTGGCACGGGCTAATACTACATTTTTATATTCGGCACGAGGTAAAAATTTGTAACCATTACTTAGGTTCCCCCAATTAAAACCTAACCCTGATTTTTCAAAATATTGTGTTTGTAAATCGCCTAAAAACTGGTAAACTGGTAACGCATTAAATGAATAATTATGGGCAGTACTTAGTCTGGGAATAATTTCCTTATTCAATTTTTTTGAACGAAGTATAATTTTATTTTTTTGAACGGATACAACCAAGTCCTGCAAAGAAATTTGTTTTTCTAAGGGCAAAGCGGATTTACCTAAATAAGGGATTTCATACTTTCTTAAAACAGGTCGTAATAATATATTACCAACACGACTTTCAGGCAAATGTACAATTTCAGCTAAAATTTTATTACTATTTATTGTTTCTTCATGACTAGTAATATCATTTATAATTTCGTGAATTTTAGTATTGCCATGTGCAAAGCGTCCTAATAAATTGGCTGCACTTGATCCTCCGCAATTTTGTAAATAAATTTTATTGTCATCAATCACACGAAACATTATAGCTAATGAATCAGGAAGTACAATTTCTAAACTATTGTCAACATTTTTTACATCATCATCACTAAAATAAACAGTATATTGATTCTTTTTAGAAGCATCTAATAATCGAGTATGCAATAATTCCTGCTGCCTACTCCATTTTATATCATAAAATTGTTGGGCTTGCCCTGGGATGAATAAATCATCCAATAACACATTTACACCTGATGTATCCTTTCCTATATAGCCTATACCTGTTTCTGTATCCAATACTTCCAATAAAGGAATTTCGGCATCTTCATATTGAGTATAAAAATTTTCTTTAAACTTTTTGAGATTTACATTTTCTTGGGTTGGCGAAAATTTATTTAAAAATTCAATGGTATCCAATAATTGTATTTGTACTTTTTTGTCGAGCGATTCGGATACGGTTGTTTTATACAAGTCAGTTTGAAACAATTGATTTTCTTCAATAGGTGTTTCAAGCGTTTTTAAGTGTTGATAAATGGTTCGATACGGTTCTACATTATTACCCAATTGATTATCAATAGTTTCAATTTGACCTCGTGCTACTTCAAGCAATTGAATAATGGAATCAATTTCGGGGTTATTGTTTTTATTGATTAATTTCAGTGAGTTAATAATTTGATAAATAAATTCATCACCAGTAACTGCCGGTTCAAGTTCGGAAACCAATAGTTGGTTTTGAATTAATTCTTTTACAAAATTGTCTGCTTCCTCTTGCGTAATTTCATCATCAATTAAAATGGATGCTAATTTATTTATGGATGCCCCGTTTTGAGCATTTTCTAATATCGTTTGCAGGTAATCAGAATAATCAACACTGCTTATTTGATGGATACGCCTGTTTTTTACATATTTATATTCCACGTAACGTAATGTTTCTCCAAACGTATAAATACTATTATTAGGATAGAAGCGTAGCAAGGGTAAAAGAGTTGTATGCGTATTTAATTGTTGTGCCAACGCACACAAATAATTCATATCTAATCGTGTATGACGTTTTATTTGTTCGTCAAGAATTAGTTCCCTTGTTTCTCCCCATTTTCCGGTTGCGCAAGCAGCAAATAAGCCATAGGGGGTGCACCGACTTTGCATACGTGTGTAGTATTTATATAACGATATAGTGAGCTTCTCAACTTCTTTTTCATCTTTTAATTCATCACAATGCCATTTTATTAATTCGTCATATAGTATTGGAGAAGCAATATAGATAGCTTCTTTAAAAAAAACCTGCTTACTGAAAATGAATAATTCCGATACATTTATTTTATTTTTTTGTAATTGGATTTGTGGAGTGCGAAAAATAAAATTGTCATGGTAGTTATATTCTAATGTTTTTTTCATAATGCCTTATTCTACAATGAAAATTTCTACTCTCCTGTTTTTTGCTCGCTCTTCTTCTGAATTATTTTTATAAAGAGGATTACTTTTTCCTAAACCTATATATTCCATTCTTTCATAAGAAATCCCTCGTTTATTTAAATAGTTATATATAGTTTTAGCCCGCATAGTAGATAATTCATTATTAAATTTTTCTGTGCCTAAATCATCCGTATATCCTAAAATTTTTATTTTATACTTGGGGTGTTTGATTAATAAAGACACAAGTGTATCCTGTTGCAGATTTAGTGTATCCTTTAAGTGATAAGAGTTAAATGCGAAAGCTACATCATTTATTATTATTCTATCTTCTTTTTTTACTTGTGACGGGATTGAATCTAAAACAGGAAAATTGGTTAGCTTTGGTATATACGCGGTTTGTTTTTGAATAGAAATATTATCAATAAAATAATAGGTTAATTTACGTAAAATTAAATACTGAAAAGAAGGCTGAAACGGCATGACCTTGGTTTTAAATCCTGAATCAATTTTTTTATTCCCTTCAATTCCGCCAATAATAAAATAACATTCCCCCCCTTTTGCCTTATATGTTGTAGATATTTTCATCCAATCAGTAATATTATCTAAGTATGGAATATCTGCTCGAAGTTTAATAAGATTTGTTATATACAAAGGGGCGGCATCATTTCGTAGCATTTTTTTATCTGATAACGCTACGGGAATATAATCAATTGAACAACGTACTTTATCAGCTAGGCTTACAAAAGCAGTAATAGTATATATTGAATCTTTTTCTAAAGGCTTTAATAATTTTGTTTCTAAATATTGGGAGCCTGTTTCTTCTACTTTTTTAAAGGCTATCCCTAAACCTATAAAACCGTGTCCAGAAAAAGGCTGTTGCTTGCCACCTTCTTTCCATGTAGGTACATATCCAATATCGTCATACTCATAAAAATAAGTTATAGGCGACCATTTTCCATTTGCTATTCCCGTCCAAGATTCTAACAAATATGCTTGCCCCCAAGTATTGGGATTACCAGTTCTTATTTCAAAATCACCATTTGGTATTAAATTTTGAGAATAAGTTTTGACTAAAAAAAAATAGCATACCAACAATAAAATTATTATTTTAAAATATTTCATTAAATTAATTAAAGATTTTAAGTTGATACAATTTTTAAAGTTTCCATCAAAATATTTTTTTCAATTTGATTTCCACCTAAATTTAAAACAATAATTTCATCAACAGAATACTGTTTTTTTATTTTTTTTATTTCTGATAAACATTGCTTAGGAGTGCCCGATATATTAAGTCTTACATTCTTCCTTGTCGCTCTTTCATTCAAAATTCTTTTTTTATCTGTACTACAAAATATAGAAATCACAATATTTACTAACGGTACATAACCATTTTTTTTAAGGAATCTTTTTTTAAAATCACTAATAATTAGAGGCGAAGGTAACTCGCCATAAATAATGTGAAAAAGCGATAAAGAAAAATTCATTTTATGCTCAATAGCAAAGTCAATACTTGAATCGGAAGTACCTAACATCCACATTTTCGGCATAAATCCATTAGGAGGGGTTACTGATAAATGTTCATTTCCATTTTCAATAAATTTTTTTATTTTTAATATTCGTTCATAGAAATTTGCGGGTTTAATGTCGTTTGTTAATTCGATGCCTTTTTCACCAATCGCAGTTCCCTTAGCAAATCCCAAATCTATCCTATCAGGAAACAAATTTGCCAAAAGTGTGTAATCTTGTGCAACTCGATAAGGCAAGTTTAAGTCAACAATTATGCCTGCTGCCCCTAATTTTATAGTATCCGTATATCCAGCTATCAGACTCAAAATTAATTCGGATGTTCTCCAAGCTAAACCATCTATATAATGCTCAGTCAACCAATATCTACTAAATCCATATTTTTCTGCTAACTGGGCATTGGATATAGTATCATAGATAGTCTGAATCCCATTTGAATTTTCATCAATACCGCCAAAATCAATAATTCCCACTTTCATCGTATAACAATTACGAAATCATAAAAACTTTTTTCCAATTTCCTAAATTTCTATCTAACCGGGATAAAAAAGATAATCCAATACCTGCAATACCTTCCAAAAGCCCTGTTGAATTAATAAAGCCATTTTCAGGCCCCATATAAGCCTTGTATCCACATATGCCATCAGGATGTGTGGACTGACTTAATGCAATATCCAACCAATAGTTGGAAGCATCTAAAAATTCATTTTTTTTTGTCAATTGGTGTGCTTGATCATAAATTAAAGATAAACCAGAAGATCCATGACAAATTCCAGCATCAAATATTATTTCTTTCTTTACATCTTTTCTCTCTAAAGTGTTTGTTAATATTTTTATTCCATAATCAATAATTACATCATCGACATGGTTTTTACCGTAATTCAAAAATGTTATACCAATCCCTACATCCCCATAACACCATGCTATTCTTGCATTTTTCACAATATTGGTTTCACCAATCCATGTAGGGAAATATGAATTATAAATATTTAAGTCATTTTCATTTTGATAATAAAAATTATGAATCCCCTCAATAAGGTTATTTGCATCCTTATCATTTTTAAATTCATCATGGAGTAAACTTTTTTGTAAGAAATAAATAAGACTTGCCATTCCATGCGATAAGCTATAATTAAATGCAAAAAAAGGAATACCAGTATTACTTATTAATGATTTAAAACCGATGGTTTTGCTTTTGTTATCAATAATGGAGTTTTCAGATAATAACTTTATAAAATGAGATAAATATTTATTTGTTTTCTGTGTATTTCTGTTTAAAAAATAGTTTGCTATTCCCAACGCTCCATGAAGATAATCATAATTATTATTTTTCATGTAATGAATTAAGCATTCAACAAGATATTCATCAGTTTCTTCATACAGTTCATCTAAATTATAATCTATAAAATTTTCTTTTACTAGATGTTCTAAGAGCCAAACGATACCACAGATACCTCCTGCAAGTGTTGGAGAATCTTTTCCAGCATTAATATTGGAAACTATACTATCAAGTTTATCATGAATTTCGTTGTAAACAGTTTCGTCTTTAAAATAACGTGAATAATAACACAAAAACAATATTTCTCCAGCAACACCGTCTATTAAATTAATCCCATTGTTGGTTGGGTTTGTTTTTAAATAATAATAAAATTCATGTAATTTTTGTTCCATTAATATATTTCTTTTCACAAATTCCATTTTTATCATTTAGTATCAAATTTTCTACTTAAACTAACTCTATTAATTAAAATTACTCCATCATAATAATCAATTGGAATAATTAGGGTCTTTAGTTTTCCCCAATGATATGTGATTGTTTTTTTATTTAACCATTCAAAATCTTTAGTCTTATAATTATGTTTAAAATCAATAAATACATCTTCGTTACTGACTGTTAGTTTTTTTATTCTTTCTTCCAAACTGTTTTTTTTTGGTGTTTTTATTGTGAAATTATCAGGATAAGAATACATTTCTCCTGAGTAAGCATATAATCCTATAAAATATGACTCCCGCTTTATTTTTTCTGGCAATATAGATGCGGCATAGAAATTTCCTAAATCAGAACGATGTTTAGCAATATGTTCATTTGCTCCCCAGATAACAATTTTTTGATTTTTATAAAGTGTATCACAAAACCAAAGTATATTATTACTCATTATTGAATCCCTTGACTTGTATAACCTTTCGGAGTTTCCCAAATTTTGTATAAAAAATAATTTGTTTAAAATAATTCGTTTATAGTATAAAAAATCTATCGTATCTATTTTAATTTTGTTGCTGTCTAATTCTTTTGAGAACCTTTTATATAAATTTTCGAGATCAATTTTTAATGTTAAATATTGATTATAATTCGGGCTGTTAGAATCAAGAAAAAGCTGATTTTTGTTTGCGAAATTGTAAAACATAGTGTCGTATTTATACAACTCCTTTAAAAGAAAGGTATCTACGGGTATGTTAAGTTTTAAGAAATCGGAATTAGCAGTACTTGATGCTTTATAATCAAATCCTCCCAGCGTTATTTGCGATGATTTAATATAATTCATCAATCCCAAAACTGGTTTAGACCACCATATGGGAAATATAGAATGCTGCATAATCCATGCGCTATCTTTCATGTTTTTTAATTTATTAGCAAATAAACAATCTGCTAACCCACTCTCAAACAAAACAATATTAAATCCATGTTTCTCATGTAAATATTTTATCAATTTATATTTTATCAAACTATATTCTTTAGTTGTATGCGAGCTTTCTCCCAAAAATATCATTCTCGAATTACTTATGCTTGAATCAATATAATTAAAGTTATCATAGTTATTGAGATTTTGCAAATTCAAGTTAATAGGTTGTTTAAAGAAGTTAGTAGAAGGAGTTGATTGGCTATATATCTTATTAACAGTGAAAAAAAAGCATAAAAGTATAAGAGATAATTTCTTATAATCATTATAAAAGATAGAGAAAATAAAGTAATTACGGAAAGTAAACATTTTTCTATTTAGTTTATTGTGAAACTATTATGGTCATGGTCAAAAAAAGCGACTGTTTTTTTTAAAACCAGTCGCTTTTAATTACTAGCAGCTACAAGCACTATGAGCGCTATTAACAGGGCAAGCGCAACTAACTCCTTCTGTTACACAAGTTTGACCAATTTTAGACCCTGGTGCTGGTTTAACACCACAATTATACCAAGTAGTTAAAATTGTACCACCACCATTAATGTGGCTCATTTGACCATCATTTAATTTTGCAATAGTTTCTTTGTTTAAAGAAAGTTTGCCATTAAATTTAATTTTTTTCATACTTATTTAATTGTTTTTTAATTTTTCCTACTCACTTAGGGCTTTTCGGAATACTCCCTTAAAAATTTTAACAATAACAATTCTATTTAAGTTTTATTGTTTCTCGATTCGATCAAAGAATTGGCACTTTGAAATGAAAGTACAAAGTTAAACGATCCATAAATTAATAATTTATTAAACGGTCGTTTTCCCGATTAAACGGTTATACTTCCATATTAAGACAAATTTGTAATCGTTTATTTTTTATTAAAATAATTTTCCATTTTTTGAAAAACTTTGTTTTTCAAAGTTCCAAGTAATTTTTCACACTTTCATGGACAAACGCACCCCAAAATACGACTCGTAGTAAAATTCTCATATTCAGCTACTTAACTGTTTTTGACCTTTTTTTCGTTACCCTTTTTTCAATTTTAATTATTTGTCTGAACGCACCTTTTTCAGAAATAAATACCTCGATCAACTTGTGTTTTTTAATTAATTCTTTTTTTACCTTTTCAATTTCTTCAAGAGCTTTCATTGCTTCAAGCGGAGTTTTAATTTTTGGATAACTCAATAACTCAATTAATATCAAGCTATCCGTTTCCAGAAGAATAACCTGTTTGATCTTAGTCATCAATTTATTTTTTCAACATAAGAAAAGTTTACATCCTGCAAAGGATTGCCAAAGCAGCTCATCGCTATTTTATCTAAATATTCAACGTCATTGCAAGCCATGTAAAATTTTAAGTGATCGTTCCTCCACCAAATACCTGAGTTATATACTAATAAATAATTCAACCCGGCTTTTTTCATTTTATTAATAAATTTTCTTTTTGTTGTGCTGCTTTGCAGAGAGTTTAATCTTGTTTGTATCGGTTGCATTTGTAATTGATTTTTTTTTGAGCCTTTCAAAAAAGAATATCGGGTAAATTTTATTTATCGGGTACATGTTAGTATAATTTCCGCATTGTTTTTAGTAAAACAATGCAAATATATAAATTAATTAAAAAGATACTAATATGAGGCGTATTATTTAGGTGATAGTATTTAGGGTAACTATTATGATGGAAAAGCAGGAGGTTTGCCATATGAAAAAGCATACGAAGAAAGGCACAAAAAAACCATTAACGAAGGAGGATTCTCTTAACAAACTAGCTAAACGCATCAAACAACTGCGAATTAAAAACGGGCATTCCAGTTATGAGTATTTTGCTTATGAGAATGATATTTCAAGAGCACAGTTTGGCAGGTACGAACGTGGCGAGGATATCCGGTTTGGGACACTCATTAAGATCATCAATGGTTTTGGTATGAGTATTGAAGATTTTTTTAGTGAAGGCTTTGATTAATAGTAAAAAATTGTTTTATGGATTTTATTAATAAAAAAAAATAGCTAGCATCTCTTAAAAAACTAATTAAGGATAAAACAAAGGGGACTGCAATGGATTTAGCAAAAAAAATGAAAATTTCACGCAGGACGCTTTTTCGGCTTTTTAAGCTGTTAGAAATAATAGAAAATCGGAAAATAAAGTTTGATAAGAAAAAATATTACTACTTCTTTCAATAAAGCGATCATTTTTAATTAAAGTCTAATTTAAACGCATTTATTTAAATCCTCTATAAGTTTCCATTATGTTTTTTTGAGTTCCATTATGATTACTTAATTATTCCTGTATCATCTTGTTACATGAGGAAAAAGCAGGGAATTCCAAGTTATATGGCGAAACATGTAAATTTGTAGTGTTATGCCACATAAAACCCCTTTATTTCTTATCCTGTTTTTTATTTCATTGTGCTGCTTTTCTCAGAAGATTAATCGTTTTAAGAATAAAGAACGACAAGGTAAATGGATCATCTATTCTGATTCCGCCCAAACGCACATAGATAATGTGGGGCGGTATAGGAAAGGCACACCCAAAGGAATATGGAAGTATTACGATGAAAACGGAAAACTAATTAAAAAAGAAAAATACCGATTCAAAAAAATCTATACCACATTTTATCACCCTAATGGAAAAGTAAGGAAACAAGGCAAAGCTAAAATTGTACAGGAAGAAAAACTTTTACATTTTTATTTTTATGGAGATTGGTTTGTGTATGATAGTTTAGGAACGCTTATATCAAAGGAAGTTTATAAAAGCGGAATAAAGATTTCAGAAGTTAATTATAAAACCGTCTCCGAAAAAAATATCAATGATTCGCTCGATATAGCTTTAAAAGAAATAGACGGGCAACTACGAATATATTTTGATACGATACAAATTGCAGAAAAAACCTTCGGGAAAAATTCAATCCAATATCAAAGAGCAGCTTTATTAAATTCCTTGCATACCTCAAAATTATTAAACGATCTTGATGGGCTTATTTTAAGATATGGCTATCCTGGAAAAACCTTAGTCGGCAAAGACTATACAATTGCGTTTTCCATCATTAGTTCTGCCAATACAGCGTACAAAGAAAAACACCTTAACCTGATAATTGATGCTACCAACAAGGGCGAATTAGATTGGACGGATGTAGCTTATTTTGTAGATAAAATAAAAGTAGCAAAGAAAGAAAAGCAGGTGTATTGTACGCAATACAAATACGATGAAAAACAAAACAAACTTTTTTTCTATCCTGTTGAGGAAATTAAAAATTTGAACCTCAGAAGAAAGAAAGCGGGATTAGATGAAATAGATATTTCCACGCTCGATTTTATAGACTATTGAACAGTTCTTCATCTTCCTTGTTTTGTTTTACTACTTTGTATTGCCTGCTCATTTTTAAAATTAACCTGTAATTGCTTAAAACTAAGTTTAGGAAAGGCTGTTGACAGTTCAAACCGATGAAGCAATAACTCTTTTTTGGTATCAAACTTTAACCTGAACTGCACAAGCTCAGCCCCCTGAGTTTTTAAACAAAAGCCTTTTAATTTATCCTTTAACGAAATAATATTTTTTGTAAAAGGGTAATTATCCGGCAACTCTTTGAAATAAGTTGTTGTAATTAAAAACGTAAAAGCATTGGTCAGTTCTGCCAGATCATTCCATGCAATTGATTTTATTTCGGAAATAGTTAATACACACTCCAATAGTGACCGATAATGAATGCTTACCCATTTTACTTGTTTTAGCTTATCCCTAAAAGCAGTGGCGGGAAACGTAAATTTTTCTTCGTTTTCTCTTTCATTAAACCGTTCATAAAGTTGATTGATCCATTTGCAGGGAACGTATGTGTACGCCTTTTCCTCAATTAATGGCTTGGGCTTAAACTGAGTTTTTGATGTTTTCGTATTCAACCCGTCAATAGGGAGATTTGACGTGTTGACGAATTGCTCTTGTTTTATTGATGTATCGTTTTCCATATTGACGTTTTCATCTTCCTGAAACCCAGCTTCGGTGATTTGTTTGCCATTATTCTCATCAAAATTGACGTTTTGTATTGACGGTTCACTTGCTTGAGGATTTACATTGACCTTTTGGTTTATTGACGGTTCATCTACTTGACGGTTTGAATTGACGTTTTGATGCTTTGAAAAAGTAAACCCCATTGAATTTTGTTGACGTTTTATAAAAGCCATTTGTTTACAGCTGGGAGAACAGTAAATTTTATCTTTCCTGTTGGCTGTAAAAGCACTATTACAATAAGGGCATTGATGTATCATTCTTTTGTTTACTCATTTCATTTAACTCTCCCGCCAATTGACGCTTTCACTTTCTTCATTACGTATCTCATTGTATTCGTTGAGTATATCGTTAATATTTTTAACAGCGTCCTGGTGAAATTTTAAACCCGGCTGATAATTAAGGCTCATTATAATTTGACGTTTGTGTTCTTTTATACCCATGATCTCATGGGGCAAATCCGCCTGTAAAATTATTTGTGCGACCTCCAACATCACATCAGTAGGAACGGTGAAAGTTTCCTGATCGTAGTTTTTGTTTGTATTCATTTATTGACGTTTTTGATGCTTAGATTGATGTTTTAAAACGGCTTTTTGAAAAAGACTCTTGACCGTTTGATTGTTTAATGGGTAAATAATGCTCTCCGCTTAAATTGTTTTCCAATTGTAAATTGACGTTTTCAAGTTCCTTTTCATATTCCTTGTTTTGTTGCCGGAGCTCTTTTACCTCTGCTTTTAAATCGTTCACCTGATCCGTCAATTTATCCATACGTTCCTGTAAAGGTTTTATCCAGATCAGATAACTTCCTCCCATGCTTCCCAATGCACTTACTATTGGAGCCAGCCATTCCGGCATTCCCTTATTATCTTTTGTGTCCTTTGGGTCTTGGCTATGCTTTTTATCTTCTTCCATTTTAATTGACGTTTTATTATTTATGTTTTACGTTTTGAAATAGAAAGGCATTGAAACGGTATTTTTTGTTAACGGTTTTTAAAGGAGCCGGTTTTTTAACTTGACGTTTCTGAGCTGCTGTTGCTAAAGAAGACAATGCCGATAAAGAAGCTAAAACCAGCACAACAAGCACATCCACTAATTCTTTCATGTCTTCGATAAGAGGGGCTTGTTCTTTTGTATAAGGCACTTCTATATTATAGGCATCCGCTTGTTTTGAAACGATGGTGCTTTTCAGTCCTATTGCATTTATATAATCAAGGAACTCCGTTAACACCAATACGGGAACGGTAAATTTTGCTACTCTCATAATTTTTGATTTTAAATTATTTGTTTTGATTTAATTTTAATTCAGATCACTCGTCATCGTCTTCTGTTTCTTCTTCCTCTTCTTGAATCCCGGAGCAAAGTTTTTCAAGAATTTCATCCAGCTGATCTACTTCATCGGTTTCGGTTTTGTCATATTCTATTTCTATTATAACCTCGTCCTCCTCGGTAAGTCCGGTAATGCTGTTACTTAAATTACGCTCTGTCATTTCTTCTATGAACTGAGTAATTATTTCTGTGGGTACATTGAATTCTATTTTTCTCATTTGGTTTGTTTTAATTGCCTGCAATGGCAAACAGGTTTGACATTTATTTAATTTGTGGTGGAATTAATTTTTTTTGCTCTCTGTGCATCGAATAACTTGCAGCTTCGCTTTGCAGTTCATGGGTAGTTTTTACCTTCCCTTCCTTCACCCATGCTTCGAGTTCCGTGCGATGGAAATACAGTTTATTTCCTTTTTTAAAATGGGGAATGGTTGTTTCTGATGTCTTTTCGTAGAGGGTACTGATTTTCAGCCGTAGAAAATCGGCTGCTTGTTTTACATCCAGTATATCGGGGATGTTTGATTTTGCAGGCAAAGCCTGCTCATTTAAAATTTCGGATAGTGCGCTTTTAAGAAAAATTTTAAATTCTTCTTCGTTTAAGCTGGTTAAAAAAGATGCTGCCATAGTAGTTTTGGTTTTTGCGTTAGTTTACAGGGCGCAAGATTCTACTATGTTTTGAATTTTTTTTGGTTCATGAACCCTCGTGTAAGGGAAAAGGGGGAGGCTACTTTTCTTTCAAATCCTTACCTATGTTTATTTTCAGGCGGGTCAACAGATTATCTATTTCCTTTAGATTTATTTTGTTTTGGCGCAAATGCGGTTGACCTAAATTAATTCGGAGTGTATTTTGGCTGTATCCTGTCAGGATTTCAAAAGCTATTCCGGCATCTTTATCATTGAGGTCTTGCTCTTTTAATAGTACCTTTTCTTCTCGAAGTAGATGTATCAATAAAACTGTTTGTTCTTGGCTTAAAGAGGTTTTTTTATCCTGAGCTTCACGGTTTATTTTTACTTGTTTCATTTTTGTTGACTTTTTTCCGCCTAATCCATCTGTATTATCTTCTTCTTTTTCATCTTTTGGGATTTGTTCAACTAATAAAAAATCCCGTTCAAAGTAAAGTGCATTTCGGCAAAGTTTAGCAAATGATGCAAATTCCTCGGAGCTAAGTTGTTGTTCGCCTATTTTTAGAGCGTTCCATTCTTCGGTAGAATATATTTCCTTTTCTGCTAACAAAGTAGGATCACCATAATAGAGGTACATATTTTTTTGACGGTACACTTTTAACCGTTTGCCATGCTTTTTTAAAAACACATTTTCTTTTGTGGCGTAATTTTTCCAATTCTCTTTTGTTGGGTTTGCCATATATGCCTCTACTATGTCCAAACATTCCAATAAATGTTCTACCAATTCAATCTTTTTATCTGGGGGGAATTCCGCAATAGAGGCTTGGTAATCCTTAATATATTGTTTTGCTAAAAGGGAAGGAACAAACCTGCGGTTTATTTTTGTAGTTGTAGCGTTCTTGCTCATAGGGTGTAATTATAGATATTTATATACGGCTAAATTAATAATGTTATCAGTATCCTGTAACTTTTTTTTACATAATTGACGTTTCATCGGTAATCTTTACGGATGTTTTTGTTTTATTAATGATTCTTTACGGATACGTCAATTTCTTTGAGTTTTACTTTACGTTTCTTTATTACTGAATGAATCTCCCTGATATTTTTTCTTAGTACGATCATACATACTGATAACTTCGGGTAAATCCCGAACTTTTATTTTGAATAATTCTTCAATAGATGTATCTTCAACAAGTAAAATCAATTAATTTAGCTAAGAGATCAATAGATATACTTATTGTATGGTAAAAAAGGTACTTCATATTATTATTTTCTTTACCTGTACAATTAATTCCTTCGGGCAAACTGATTCCCTGACGTGCAATCCCAATCCTTTTGTAGCGAACACGACTATTAGTTATTACACAGTAACCAAAGACACCTTGACAATTTCCATTTACAATCAGTGGGGTACATTAATTTACCAACCATTTGTTGATTCAATAATAAACACTGGGGCTTATTCGTTTGCGTTTATTGCAGGTACTTATCCTGACGGTATTTATTTGGTACAACTTAAAAACAAATCGAGTTCTCTTCGTGTTATACAGATCTTAAAAACAGTAACCGCCGGGATTTCTCAAATACAAAACCCGATAGACCTTAAAATTTACCCCTGTCCGACAGTGGAAACAATTAAAATTGAAACTTCTCAAAAATATGACTTGCTCAGAATAAGCTCAATTGATAATAAATTGGTAAAAGAAATAAATAATGCGCAGACAATTATTTCAGTGGCGGATTGGGATCGAGGTATTTACCTGTTGACAGGTTTTAACAAGGGCAACTATGTTTTTACCTATAAAATAAGTGTAATAAAATAAGTAGGATAAAAATCCGTAAACAAGGTATTAAGTTAAACAAGAAAGTGCTTTTGCAGATCATAACGTATAAACATAAAATATGAATCCTCTTGATGACATAAGTAAAAACAATGGAAGATAAAGGACTATATACCTCTATTACCTCTCAACATAATGGGAAAAAGTGGAACATTAAGGAACCTTAATTTTTTGAATACTTGTTTTGTCTATACCCTAAAAACTCTGTTTTCAAAAATTAACCAATAAAAAGCACTTCTATAAATAAAATACAGAAGTGCTTTTTAAAGTAAAATCCCTGATGTCTTTTGCCTTTACTCTTTTCCAAAGTAAAATGGAACTTATAATAAGCGGTTAATGTTAATCTTGCTTGATTGTTTCCTTGTTAAACTCAATTTTAGGAAGGGCTTTTACCGCTGCCTGTTTTCTTTTGTCCCTGACTTTAGCATATATCTGAGTAGAGCTGATGTCTTTATGTCCAAGTAATTTTGATACCGTGTAAAGATCACCTTCTGCGCTGCTTTCCAATACATTGGTGGCAAAACTATGTCTGCCACTATGAAAGTGCAGTTTCTTAGGGTCTATTTCTGCTGCCTTTGCCCATTTTTTTAAATCCCTTGTAACTTTTTGATATACTTTTTTAGCAGGTGAGGTTTCTTTTATTCTTGGGAATACATAAGGGCTTTTTTCTTCCAAGAGAGCTTCTATCTGCCGTTCTTTTAGGATTTCAATAGCGTTGCCCGAAACTGGTAAATATTCTATTCCTTCTGTTTTCTCCTGTTCAAAATAAAGGTAATAATTTTCTTCTCCGTCTATTTCTTTTACAATTATTTCATCCCAGCGTAATGGGTTTACATCACTCCAACGAAGTCCCGTAAAGCAGGAAAAGAAATAGGCTTGTTTTACCTGCTTGTCTATTTTACAGGGAGTATTTGCTAATAGTTGTAATTGTGCTATGGTAAAAGCATTCCTGAAAACATCTTGCATTTTAAGGCGTTGGTTGTGTGGTACATCATGCCACGGATTTCTATTAATAATTCTCCGCCTTACCGCTTCATTTAATGCTCCGTTCAATGCTTTTAAATAACGAAGTGTGGTATTGTTACTTACGTGCTTTAAAAGATAACGCTCTAAATCTTTCATCCATATGGCACTTAATTTAGAAAATGGGACTGGTTGTTTCCCGGCAAATTTTTGTAGCCTTCGTAATATTCCAAAATACAAACCGTTGTTGTTTCTTTCTTTTACATAGTCTTCAAAGAATAATACAAAACAGGCGAGTTTTTTCTTTTTATCATTCAGCCCATTGTCTTCTACAATTAATTCATGTTCTCGTTTAGCCCTGATCTCTTGTGCTAACCGTTTTTTTTCTTGGTCATTCTGATTGGGTCGGTTTTTATGGATGTGGATTTCCAAAAATTCGTACCACCTTGTTTTGTTGTGGTAAATATCCAAGTAAAAGGATATTTGTCCATCTTTCAATTGTTTTTCTCTTAATTTTACACTCATGTTCTTTTTGGTTTAAAAGGGTTTTTAAATAACCCTGCACAATGTTCGCAAAAGGAAAACACTTTGCTTGGGTTCTTGAACTATCGTGTAAGTCTTTGGGTAGTTTTTGGGTAACAATCGGGTAACAAAAATTGCTAAATAAAGCCTATTTTTACCTAAGCAAGTAAAAATCATCAATCCCTATACAGCCCGTAGAATTAGGACTTATAAGCCTTTTGTTAGGTGGGGATATATTTTAAAAATTAAACAGTTTCTTAATATAAAAATTTATTATACGGGTATCGTTTCAGATGTAATTCCTTCACTTTATCATAGAGCGTATTTCTGAATTCATCAATATTCTGTTTATTTGCCGCGGAAATAAAAAGGCATTGAGTATGTAAATTCTGCATCCAAGTCTTTTTTAATTCTTCCAAACTCAAATTATTTTTAGTCATCGGAGTCAGGTCATCTTTTTCCTTTTCTTCAAATGTAAATGCGTCTATTTTATTGAACACTAAAATTGTTGGTTTATCAGCTGCGCCAATTTCAGTTAGCGTTTGATTTACAACATTTATCTGGTCTTCAAAACCGGGATGAGAAATATCCACTACATGAATTAAAATATCCGCTTCCCGCACTTCATCCAAGGTGGATTTGAACGACTCTATAAGCATTGTTGGAAGTTTTCGGATGAACCCCACTGTGTCAGAAAGCAAAAAAGGTAAATTTTGTATTACCACTTTTCGAACTGTTGTATCTAATGTGGCGAATAATTTATTTTCGGCGAACACTTCGCTTTTGCTAAGCAAATTCATAATAGTGGATTTGCCAACATTGGTATAACCCACCAGCGCGACACGGATCAAATCGCCGCGATTTTTGCGTTGCGTTTCCATTTGTCTGTCAATAACAAGCAATCGTTCTTTCAACAATGCGATACGGTCACGCACGATACGCCTGTCAGTTTCTATCTCCGTTTCACCCGCACCTTTCATACCTATACCACCTTTTATACGATCCAAATGCTCCCACATTTTTGTTAAACGAGGTAACATATATTGATATTGCGCTAACTCTACTTGCGTTTTAGCGTGTGCAGTACGGGCACGTGCGGCAAAAATATCTAGGATAAGGGTAGTGCGGTCGAGCACTTTTGTTTTTAATTCTTTTTCAATATTGCGTTGTTGAGCGGGAGAAAGTTCATCATCAAAAATTACGATGTCAACAGCATTTTCTTTTACAAATTCACGGATGGTATTTAATT
Source organism: Bacteroidia bacterium (assembly GCA_038258655.1). Lineage (GTDB taxonomy): Bacteria > Bacteroidota > Bacteroidia > 2-12-FULL-35-15 > 2-12-FULL-35-15 > 2-12-FULL-35-15. The sequence continues at coordinate 6,128 of JBBSPS010000033.1, read as the reverse complement.
TTCCTGTACCGATATATATTCGTGCATCCGGATGTTCCAAGCGTTGGGTATAACGCTTCAATACTCGGGCTCCGGCAGTTTCCGCCAAAAATTCCAACTCATCAAGGTACTCAGTAACTTTTTCTTCGTCCTGCTTTTGAGTAATTAAACCAACCAGTATGGCAGTTTCTTTTTTCTTCGCGGTATCAAACATCGGTTTCAAATTTCAAATTACAGATTGTATAAAATTTGAAACCTGTAATCCGAATCTTTAATTATTTTTTAAGTGTTTCAGTAAATTCAGCAACCGCTTTAATTTGTTCATCATTCAGTTGTCCGGAAAATGGAGTCATTGCACCTTTTCCATTTTTAATGATCTCCATTTTTTCTTCCATGCTTTTTGCTGATACTGTTAGATCCAATGAACCCATCAATCCTAATTTTCCATCATCACCATGACATTTAGCGCAATTAGCCGTGTATATTTCCTGCCCTTTTAAAGAAACTACAGGGCTTTCAATACTTGTTCCTTTTTGTTTTTTACTCATTTCCGCTAAACCATAAGCCGCGACAATTAATAAAAATGCTAGTACGGCTAATGCTTTTTTTCCTTTTTTGAAACCGATTACAGCCAAAGGAATGGATACACATACGGCAATTATTTTAATGATCATCAGTGTTTTTATTTCCGGTATCTGCGTAAGCATGTAAATACCGGTAAGCAAAAACAGAGTAGAAACAATCATTTCAGGAACTTTAACTGTCTTTGTAAATTTTGCCAATCCTTCATTCTTGTTTGCCAATAACAATATTGTTTTTACTAAATAAATAAGCAAAAACAAGTTAACGGAAATTAAATGGGTATAAAATATTGCTTTGTACATAAGATTGTGTTTTTTAGTCCTTTCAAAAGTAACAAAAATCATTAAAATTTACCGTTCATACTTTGTTAATTAAAAATCCCATTTAAATTCTATTTTTGTCACCCCAGTCATTGAATATTATAACCACTCATCATGAAAAAAATAATTTTATTTTTCTTTGCCCTTGCAATAGCCAATGTATCCATTGCACAGGAAACTTTTCCCGTTAATGGTGTTACCAACAAAAACCATAATTATTACGCATTTATTAACGCTAAAATTTATGTTGATAATGAAACAGCTATTGATAATGGGACAATGCTGATAAAGGATGGCATAATAATTAATGCTGGCGAAAAAGTGACTGTCCCGAAAGGTACGGTAATATATGATCTGAAAGGAAAAACAATTTATCCGGGGTTGATTGATGCGTATACTAATTATGGAATGCCGGACCCTAAATTAAATGCAGCTCCGCGCGGCGAACGGGTTCCTCAAATGGAAAGCAATATAAAAGGGGCTTACGGCTGGAATCAAGCAGTAAAAGCGGATGTGGAAGCGAACAAAATTTTTAATGACGATAAAATGAATGCCGAAGAAATGCGTAAACTGGGATTTGGAGCGGTGCTTACTTTTCAGAAAGATGGAATAGTCCGTGGCTCAGCAGCAGTAGTTTCACTGGCTGATGGACGAGAAAACGAATTGATGATCAGCGATAAAGCAGCGGCCATGTATTCATTTGATAAAGGAACTTCCCCACAAGATTATCCCTCTTCATTGATGGGTGCCATCGCGCTATTACGACAAACTTACCTGGATGCCGACTGGTATAAAAAAGATAAGACAAAAAAAGAATACAATATATCATTGGAATCATTTAATAGTTTACAATCGCTTCCGCAGATATTTGAAACTACTGATAAGTTAAATGTTTTACGGGCCGATAAAATTGGTGATGAATTTAAAGTAAATTATATTATAAAAGGTAGTGGAAATGAATATCAACGCTTAGATGATGTTAAAGCGACCAATTGTAAATTTATTATTCCGCTTAATTTTCCTGTTGTATATGATGTTGAAGACGCTTATGATGCCGTCAACATTTCATTGACGGAGCTGAAACATTGGGAAATGGCACCGGTAAATCCATTCGCGATGGAAAAATATTTTATTCCTTTTGCTATTACTACCGCTGATCTGAAAGATAAAAAAGATTTCTGGAAAAATTTACGCAAAGCGATTGCTTCCGGATTATCCGAAAAACAAGCCTTAAAATCATTAACTGTTACTCCGGCCGAAATGCTTAATGTTTCTGATAAACTTGGCAAATTAAAAGCGGGAATGATCGCCAATTTTATTATTACTTCCGGAAATTTATTTAATGAAAAAACCATCATCTACGAAAACTGGATTCAGGGAAATCCATATAAGATCAATGATTACAATGCGATTGATGTAAGAGGCATTTATGATTTTGTATACGGGCATGACAGAGTGTATAGGCAATTAAAGATTGAGGGGGATGTCGATAAATTAAAAGGGACTATTTTAATGGATACAATTAAAACAGCTGCAAATATAATAGTTACAGGCAATTCGATTTCCATCACTTTTAATCCGAAAGATAGCAAAGGGGCTATTCGCTTAAGCGGAAATATTGCTGTTGATCCGATAAAAATGGCGGGGAAAGGCCAGACTCTTGATGGCGAATGGATTGATTGGACCGCTATTTATAAATCACCATTCATTGCTGAAATAAAAAAGGATTCCACAAAAAAGGAATCTAAATTCGGACAAATAATTTATCCCTTTAGTGCGTACGGAAAAAAATTAGATGATCGGGATCTGTTCAACAAAATTGTGTTTGATTTTAAAACACGGTACAATGCTATTTTAATTAAGCACGTTACTGTATGGACGAATGAAGCAGATGGAATTTTGAAAAATCAGGACGTATATATTACCGAAGGACATATTGTTCGCATTGCGGATGAGATCAACGCTCCTAAACTTGCTTTCGCTAAAGTAATTGATGGGACAGGAAAACATCTTACAGCAGGCATTATTGATGAACATTCTCACATTGCTATTTCAAACGGTGTTAATGAAGGTACGCAAGCATCAAGCGCTGAAGTGCGTGTTGGGGATGTTGTCAATTCAGAAGATATAAATATTTATCGCCAACTGTCAGGCGGTGTTACTACATCACAATTATTGCACGGCTCTGCAAACCCGATCGGTGGACAATCAGCGCTCATTAAATTGCGTTGGGGCAAATCGCCTGAAGAAATGAAATACGCGAAGGCTGATGGCTTCATCAAATTCGCATTGGGTGAAAATGTAAAACAAAGTAACTGGGGCGAACGCAACGTAGTCCGCTTTCCTCAAACACGTATGGGTGTTGAACAAGTGTATTATGATTATTTTACCCGTGCAAAAGAATATGACGCTAAACAAAAAACATTCAACGCATTGTCCGATAAATTGAAAGCAACCGCTATTCCATTCCGTAGAGATTTAGAGTTAGAAGCCATTACAGAAATTTTAAATCAAAAACGATTCATCACTTGTCACTCCTATGTACAATCAGAAATTAATATGTTGATTCATGTCGCCGATTCAATGGACTTTAAAGTAAATACGTTCACACATATTTTAGAAGGCTATAAGGTAGCGGATAAAATGAAAGCGCATGGTATTGGCGCTTCTACATTTAGTGACTGGTGGGCTTATAAGGTGGAAGTAAAAGACGCAATACCTTATAACGCGGCAATTTTAACTAACATGGGAATTGTTACCGCTATCAATTCTGATGATGCTGAAATGGGCCGCAGGTTAAATCAGGAAGCCGCAAAATGTGTAAAGTATGGCGGGTTAACGGAAGAAGAAGCATTGAAATTGGTTACACTTAATCCCGCGAAATTATTACATATAGATAATAAAGTTGGAAGTATAAAAGTGGGTAAAGATGCGGATGTGGTATTGTGGTCGGATAATCCTTTATCCATTTACGCGAGAGTGGAAAAAACAATTATTGACGGGCAAATCTATTATGATGTGGATGAAGACACTATGCTTCGCGTTGATATACAAAAAGATCGTGCGCGTATTATTCAAAAAATGCTCGATGAAAAAAAAGCGGGAGCAGCAACACAAAAACCGGAGTTGAAAAAACAAAAGCTGGATACGTGTGACAGCATGGAAACAAATTATATGGAAGGGGAATAAAATAGTACGCAGATTAATTAAGGCTTCATATGATTAAAAATGATATGATATTTTTTATGATTGTGTATAATTAGAACGTATAGATTTAAAATTTATTTTTTTATGATAGACGATAATTTTAAACATTCTGATATTACAGGTAAAGTACTGAAGGCTTATTTCAATGTCTATAACAAAATTGGTTATGGGTTTTATGAAAAGGTTTATGAAAATGCTCTGACGATTGAGTTAAAAAAAATGAACCTAAAATGTGAGAATCAAAAGCCAATCAGTGTTTATTATGATGACGAAATTGTTGGATCATACATTGCGGATATGATTATTGAAGATAAAATAGTAGTTGAATTAAAAGCAGTTGAAGGAATAATTGAACAACATGAAATTCAGCTGGTAAATTATTTAAGAGCAACTGAAATGCAGGTAGGTCTTCTACTTAATTTTGGAACTGAACCCCAATACAAAAGAAAAGTTTTATCTAATGAATTCAAAAAACACCAAATCATAACCAAAACATAATTTCAATCAAAATCATTTTTAATCATAATAGGTCCTATATAATCTGCGTACTAAAAACCAACAAATGAAAAAAATATTTTTTATCCTACTCATTTTTGCGGCCACCGCAAATGCACAAACAAAAAGCATTCTCATCATGAATGGTATCGCGCATCTCGGAACCGACAGTATTATTCAAAATTCCATGATAGGAATTAAGGATGGAAAAATTATGGAAGTAATTGATGCGTCAAAAAGTAAAGAATCCGGAAACTACGATGAAAAAATTGACGCAACAGGTAAACATATTTATCCCGGTTTTATCGCACCGAACTCTACATTAGGTTTAATAGAAATTGAAGCGGTACGATCTACAAATGATTTTAGAGAGGTTGGAACAACTTTACCCGACGTGCGTTCATTGATCGCTTATAATGCTGATTCAAAAATAATTCCTACTATCCGTACCAATGGGATTTTATTGGCGCAAATAACTCCACGCGGAGGATTAGTATCCGGCACTTCCAGCATTGTAATGTTGGATGGCTGGAACTGGGAAGATGCCGCATATAAAATTGATGATGGCATTCATATCAACTGGCCGCGATTGCAAACACGGAAATTTTCAGAAGAAGATGAAGTATTTATCGGGCCATACGAAAAAAATAAAGACTACAATAAACAAACGGATAACCTGAAAAAATTATTAGCCGATGCGAAAGCATATAATGAAACGGATACAAAAGAAGAAAAAAACCTCCGCTTCGAATCCATGAAAGGCCTTTTCACCGGAACACAAACTTTATATATTCACACTAATAATGTAAAAGAAATAATTGAAGCGGTAAATTTCGCGAAACAAAATGCGATAAAAAAAATTGCCATTGTTGGAGGAAAAGACAGCTGGAAAGTTACCGACCTGTTACGTGAGAATAATATAGCTGTAGTAGTTGCCCGCGTTCATGACCTCCCGGAACGTACGGATGATGATATTGACCAGCCTTTTAAACTTCCTTACTTGTTGCAAAAAGCAGGTGTATTATTTTGTTTGAACAATGAAGGGAACATGGAAGCAATGCAAACCCGCAATTTGCCTTTTCTTGCAGGAACTGCCGTAGCCTATGGTTTAACAAAAGAACAAGCATTAAAAGCAATTACATTGAGTACAGCAAAAATTTTAGGTATTGATAAAATAACAGGAAGTATTGAAGTTGGTAAGGATGCTAATTTATTTATTTCAACTGGTGATGCATTAGATATGAGAACCAATAATGTTGAAAAAGCGTTTATAAAAGGAAATAGCATTGATCTGAATAACGACCAAAAAGCGCTTTACGAAAAGTACAAAACAAAGTACGGTTTGAAATAAACACCTTTTATCCAATACATGAATTGCTCTACAAAATTTAATTTAAATAGTGTTTTTCATTAGCATTGCGTTGATATAATTATTAGTTCTTTGAAAGCATTGTAAATATTGAGTTTAGGCTAATTTAATCATGGAACTGATTTAAATTTTTGAAAACATATTTTCGTATAATTTATTGATAATCAATAGTTATG
>JBBSPS010000032.1:0-26256 GCA_038258655.1 Bacteroidia bacterium | reverse complement strand
GCGAGGTTCAACAAGGTTTTTGAAGTGCTTAATTGGATTTTCCATTTTTTATCGGAAAAATCTCCTTTTTTTTCACCCTGTTGCCATATCAACCCCCTTTTTTATTAAACAATAGATGTTAATTATAATGCAATTGCCTTGGCCGTAAAATAATTCAATAAATTGTTATGTATTTATTAAACGGTTATTTTATTAAAATAAGTGCCTCTGCCGATAAATTGCGGTGCTTCATGAGATTGCTTCGGTGAAAAACCTCGCGATGACGCGCTAACAAAGTCTTTTATTTTGTTTGATTTTTATACACAATTTAACTTATATAAATATTAAATCTTATTTCCTTTGTACAAAAATCTATCAAGAGTGTTTTACAATACTCAGCAAAAAAATTGTGTATTTTCGAATATTAATTAAAATGTATTAATTTAAGAATGAGTATTAAAACACAAATAGCAGTAATAGGAGGCGGAAGCTGGGCTACAGCTCTTGTAAAAATGTTATGCAATAATGCCGAACAAGTTCATTGGTGGATCCGTAATGAAACGACAGTCGAATACATTAAAAAATTCAAACACAATCCAAACTATTTAACATCCGTTGAATTCGAAACCAATAAATTAGTTTTAAATACAGATTTAAAAGAAGTTATAAAAAATGCTGCTGTTTTAATAATGGCAGTGCCTTCCGCATTTCTAAAAGAAACTCTTTCTCAATTAAGTGAGGATGATTTTAAAAACAAACAAGTATTTTCCGCAATCAAAGGAATTGTACCCGAGCATAATTTAATTGTCGGGGAATTTTTTAATACCGAATACAAAATCCCAATGGAAAATATTGGTGTTATCACAGGCCCTTGTCACGCGGAGGAAGTGGCGATGGAAAAACTTTCCTATTTAACGATCGCTTCACAAGGCACTGAAAATGCTGCATTCATAGCATCACAATTAAGTTGCCGGTATATCAAAACAACTGTATCGGATGATATTTACGGAACAGAATATTCCGCTGTTTTAAAAAACGTATTCGCTATTGCAAGTGGTATTTGTCATGGCTTGGGCTATGGCGATAACTTTCAGGCAGTATTAATCTCCAACGCTATACAGGAAATAAAACGTTTTGTTGATGTAGTCCATCCCATCAATCGGGATATTAATAGTTCCGCTTACCTTGGTGACCTGCTGGTTACAGCCTACTCGCAATTCAGCAGAAACAGGATGTTTGGCGCGATGATAGGAAAAGGATATTCTGTAAAATACGCACAATTAGAAATGAACATGATTGCCGAAGGATATTACGGAGTAAAATGTGTGTATGAAATAAATAAACAATATAAAGTTGATATGCCTATCACGAGTGCAGTATATAATATTTTGTATGAAAAAATTGCTCCGGCTATTGAAATGAAATTACTTACTGATAAGTTATCGTAATCTCACCCTGCCATCTCCTTGAGGAAAGAGAAGGTTCTTTCGAACTTGCTTCTTTTTGATCATCCTTTTTAAAAATTATACTTTGATACAAATTATTATTTCGAAGCGCTCCCCTCTGAGCCTGTCCTGAGCTGAGTCGAAGGAGAGGTGAGGTTATAATACTCAAAAACTATTTTCCCTTTCGCTTTTCCAATAACTTCGGTTAATTCAACTTCCGAAGTTTCTTTAATTTTTTTTACCGATTTAAAATGTGACAATAATTTATTTGCCGTAGTATCACTTATTCCGTTTATTTCTGTTAGCTCTGTTTTTAAAGTGCCTTTGTCTCTTTTACTGCGATGATGAGTAATTCCAAAACGATGCGCTTCATCCCGTATCTGTTGAATTATTTTTAATGATTCACTGCGCTTATCTAAATACATCGGGATGGAATCGTTCGGAAAATAAATTTCTTCCAATTTTTTCGCAATACCGATAATTCCAATCTTCCCTCTCAGTCCTAATTTCTCAAGGCTTTGCAAAGCAGCACTCAATTGTCCTTTTCCGCCATCAACCACAATTAATTGCGGCATCGGTTGATTTTCTTCCAACACACGTTTGTATCGCCTGTAAATAATTTCTTCCATGGAAGCAAAGTCATCAGGGCCTTCCACAGTTTTAATATTAAAATGACGGTACTCTTTTTTGCTTGGTTTTACATCCTTAAAAACCGTCATTGCAGCAACCGGGTATGCGCCCTGGAAATTAGAATTATCAAAACATTCAATGTGCCTTGGCTCTTCCGTTAAGCGTAGGTCTTTTTTCATTTGCTCCAAAATACGCTTGGTATGGCGTTCCGGGTCAATCAAACTTTCCTGTTTTATTTTATCTCTTCTATAATATTCAACATTGCGTTCCGACAGTTCCAATAAATGTTTTTTATCTCCCCGTTGTGGAATAATAAATTCAACATCCGGAAATTCTGTTTCAATTTTAAAAGGAACAATCACTTCTTTTGCATCGCTGTGAAAGCGTTCACGTAACTCCGCAATAGCGAGTGTTAGCAACTCCTGCGGACTTTCATCCAATTTCTTTTTAAGTTCAATGGTATGCCCTTGAATGATGGCGCCATTCACAACTTTTAAAAAATTCACATACCCGTTTTTTTCATCCGTTACAATTGAAAAAATATCTACGTTAGTAATAGAAGGGCTTACCACAGTTGATTTGCTTTGAAAATGTTCCAAAAGATCAATCTTTTCTTTAATAATTTCTGCCTTTTCAAATTCCATTTTTTCAACATGTTGTTGTAACAATCCTTTTAAATATTTCGCAACAGTGTTTATATTTCCTTTAACAATCTCTTTAATATTTGTAATTGATCTGTCGTATTCTTCTTCTGTCTCTTTTCCCACGCAAGGTGCTTTGCAATTACCAATATGATATTCCAAACACACTTTAAATTTGTTCGAATTAATATTACTTTCTGTTAAATTCAAATTACAATTACGCAACTTAAAAAGTTGTCGTACCAAATCCAAAACAGTATTCATTACTTTAACAGAAGCGTATGGCCCAAAATAGGAAGACCCATCTTTTATTATTAGCCGCGTAGAAAAAATCCTGGGAAAACGTTCATTTTTAATACATATCCAAGGATACGTTTTATCGTCTTTTAATAAAACATTGTAACGTGGCTGGTATTTTTTAATCAGGTTATTTTCCAGCAACAACGCATCGATTTCTGTATCGACAACAATATACTTTATATCGACAATTTTTTTTACAAGTAGTTGAGTTTTGCCATTTTCGTATTGGTCTTTATTAAAATAAGAAACAACCCGTTTTTTTAAATTTTTTGCTTTCCCAACATAAATAATCGTTCCGCTATCATCAAAAAATTGATACACCCCAGGAGTATCGGGCAGTACGTTGAGAATGTTTTGTATATATTCAATTCTTTCCATGATAGAATAATGGACAAAGATAAAGACAAAACAAGCCTGTAAATATTGTTAGTCTGCTGTTTGTAAACCTTTTCTTGGTATTGGTCGAATTTTTCAAGTTTATATGCTTTATTATTTTGTAATTTTGATCGCTTTTTATTCTTCACCTCTCAATGAGCAAAGATCATCATCATTACGTCCACAAAGTATCAGGAGCAGCGCTGCTTGTAACACTTGGTATTATTTTTGGCGATATCGGTACATCTCCGCTTTATGTTTTAAAAGCAGTTGTTGGTACCAAACCCATTGATTCCGAAACAGTAATGGGAGGCCTTTCCTGTATTTTTTGGACACTCACATTACAAACTACTTTAAAATATGTGGTGCTAACCTTAAGGGCTGATAATAAAGGGGAGGGCGGCATTTTTTCGTTGTATGCATTGGTTAAAAGGGCGAAAATCAAATGGTTGCTTTTACCTGCTATCATTGGTGGAAGTACGCTTCTGGCGGATGGCTTCATCACTCCTCCGATCTCTGTCGCTTCTGCTGTAGAAGGCTTACGTGAAGTTAACCCGAGTATTAAAACCATTCCAATTGTTATAGCTATTCTTGTCGCATTGTTTGCCATACAACAATTCGGAACAAAATTTATTGGTAAATTTTTCGGTCCGTCCATGTTAGTTTGGTTTTCCATGCTTACTATTTTGGGAGTAGCTCAAATTGCAACAAATGCTAGCGTTATTTATGCAATAAATCCTTATTATGCCTACAAATTATTATTTCTTCATCCGGGTGGATTTTTAATTTTAGGCGCTGTTTTTCTTTGTACCACAGGTGCTGAAGCTCTTTATTCCGACTTGGGGCATTGTGGTAGAAAAAATATCCGCATTGCCTGGACATTTGTTAAGATTGCGCTTCTCTTAAATTATTTTGGACAAGGCGCATGGTTAATTGCACGTGAAGGACAAGTGTTAACTGTAAATCCATTTTATGGCGTTATGCCTCCATGGTTTGTTCCTGCCGGTATTGCGATAGCAACTATGGCAGCTATAGTTGCGAGCCAAGCACTGATCAGCGGATCATTCACACTCATCAATGAAGCAATGCGACTTAATTTTTGGCCAAAAGTAAAAGTAAAATATCCGACAGATCTGAAGGGACAACTTTACATACCATCTATTAATTGGTTTCTATTAATTGGCTGTATTGGAATTGTTCTTTATTTTCAGGAGTCAGACGGAATGCAAGCTGCTTATGGCTTGGCAATAGTTCTTACCATGTTAATGACTACTACATTACTTGCTTATTATATGATCATCAAACATTACAATCGAATATTTATTGGAGCATGCTTAATTACTTACCTCACAATAGAAAGTTCCTTCCTTGTTGCCAATTTACATAAGTTCACTCACGGAGGTTGGATCACTTTGCTTATTGCAAGCGTGTTGATCTCCGTAATGTTGGTTTGGTATTTTGCCCGTAAGATCAGAAACCGTTACGTCGAGTTTGTAAAACTTGCTGATTATTTACCTGTATTGGAAGATCTTAGCCGGGACCTAAGTGTTCCAAAATATGCGACGCATTTGGTTTATCTCACCAGCGCGAATAATATTGAGGAGATCGAATCGAAGATCATTTATTCCATCATGCAAAAACAACCTAAACGTGCTGATATCTATTGGTTTGTGCATGTGGATGTAGTGGATGAGCCATACCGCATGGAATATAAAGTATGTGAATTTATTCATGATGATGTAATACGTATTGATTTCAGATTAGGCTTCCGGGTGGCTCCACGGGTTAACCTGATGTTCAGAAAAGTAGTGGAAGACCTAGTAAAAAATAAAGAAGTAGATATCACCAGCCGATACAAATCATTGAATAAAAATAATATTATCGGTGATTTCCGTTTCATTGTTATCGAGAAATTTTTATCATACGAAAACGAATTGCCTTTTTATGAAAAACTTATTTTAGATATTCATTCCTTTTTAAAACATTTAGGTTTATCCGAAGAAAAAGCGTTTGGGTTAGATACCAGTTCGGTAACTGTGGAAACAGTCCCTTTAATTATAGCGCCTCCAAAGGAATTGAATATGAAACGGGTAGAATAGTGGATTAGCTCACCCGTGAATTAGCTCATTCGTGAGATTAGTCAATTGGAATTAAAATAAAAAAAGCGTTCTTCTTAAGAGGAACGCTTTTTTAGTTACTATGTTAAATTTTTTACTGGCATTTTTTTGCTTCAGGGCTATCTAAGAATTTTTTAGCATTTGAATTCGCTATATCTAACTCCGCTATTTTTTTGAAATATCCTTTTGCCGCACAAAAATTCTTGTTCGCTTTCATTTGATGAACTCCCAAATAATTGTAGGCTTGTATTAAGTTATCTTTATTTTGTGGCAGCGTTAATTCCTCCGGTTTTAATTTAGAAAGGTACATTTCAAAATATGGTTTTGCAAGCCATTTATCATTGTTGGGATCTATTTGGATATTTGCTTTTCCTCTCCAAAGGTAACCTAAATACAAATCCGGTTGTGATTTTATTATTTGTGCAAACGCGGAATCAGCATTCACAAAATCTTTTGAATAATAATACGCACGACCTATCCCGTAATAGTCATTTGCATTGGCTTTTCCTTCGTTTATTTTTTTATTATATATATCAATTGCTTCAGCATATTTTTTCATTTTCATGTATGAATTCGCAATATCGCCGATCAATTCCTTTTTGGTTGTATCCATTTCAAGAGCTTTTCTAAAGTCTATGATCGCTAAAGAATCTGCACCTGATTGTGAATTTAATTTTCCACGATATTCGTAATCCTGTGGAATAATTTTTACGTCCGCAGTAGCTTTAGAAAAAAATGTATTGATGCTGATCAACCCGTTTGGATAATCTTTTAATTCAAAATAATCATACGCCATATATCTGTTCAGATAATCATTATTCGGATCGCATTTTAATGCTTCTGTAGCGGCATCTATAGATTCTTTATATTGTTTTGCCTGGTTTAAAAAACCCGCATAACGGCCACGTGCGCTGCAATTATTATTCAATTGTAAATAACGTTTGTATTGCGCAACGGCGTTACCATATTGTCCTGCACGGAAATAAATTTCAGCTTTTTCGCGATAAGCGGGTGCAAAGGATGAATCGATCAAACTTGCTTTTTTATAAAACTCCAATGCCAATGGAAAATTTCTGCTGCGATTATATAACTGTCCCTGACGCAATGTCGCTTTCACCGATTTTGTATCAAGTGTAGCGGCTTTTTCGTAATTTTCAACCGCTTTGGAACCATCGTTTTGTTCTAAAAAAGCGTCACCTGTTAAAATATAAATTTCGGGATTTTTAGAATCTATTTTCGCGGCTTGTGTCAATAAATTAAATGCTTCAGGTAAATTTTTAGTATCCGCGGTGATATACACCTCCGCTATTTTCATCAATACAGTAGAATTTTTTCCTGCAGCCAACGTAACTGCTTTATAAAAATTTGTTTTTGCTTCGGTTTGTTTTCCCTTATACCATTGCACTTTTCCTAAACCAACATACGGCAAAGGACTGGTTGCGTTTATATCCGCCCCTTTTTGATACAGCGCATTTGCCATTTCCATATTATCATTCTTAAAATAGTTTTCGCCATAATAAAAATAATATTCACCGTTGCTCGGCTGACCTTGAATTAATGCCTTAAAACTTGCATCAGCAGTTTCAAACTGTTCATTCGTAGTTTGTTTGATAGCATCAGTTATTGATTGAGAAAAGGACAATGTACCGATTAGCAGATGTGCTGATGTCAAGATTAAAGAAAAGGCTTTTGTTTTCATAAGTAATAATTTATTTTTAGTTGTCTATTAAATACTTTATATTTTATTAGAATTGTTTTAAAATCATCCCATCTGCATATCAGTAATCAGCATATCTATTGCGTATTAATATGCACAAGCCTAACCGGCGCTATTGCAGGGATCAATCCTGCTTTTAAAATCATTAGCTGCCCTTTTTCACCTGCCACAAAGGATACAAATCCCATACCAAGTCCGGCACGTGTTTGTCGGTTGATCATATAAACATTCCTTGTAAAAGGATAATCTTTCGTTTTTATATATGCCTGGTAGGGTTTAAATGTTTCGGAAGTAGTGTCCTTTTGGATCGCCAGCACTTTTACTTTTTTCAGAAAATTGGTTGTCGTTGAATCATCACTGTCACTAATCCAGTTAACACTTAAAATTCCCAATGCATTTTTATTTTTACTTATGTATTCTATCACTTCCGGATTTGATTTTACCGCGAAAACATTTCTGGAGAATTTTTTTCCATGAAGCAATGTATCCTGCATATAACGTGCATTTGCAGAACCTGAGTTATCGAATACAATATTTATTTTACCAAGATTCGTTTTTTTATTTAGCTGATCCCATAAGGAATCGTTACCCAATAAAATGGATTTCACTTTATCAACAGTAAGTGTGCTGTCTATGTTTTCGGGGTTTACAAGCAATGCAATAGCGTCCTCTGCTATTTTAGTAGAAATCGGATATAGATTTGATGCTTCAAATTTTTTGCGTTCATCCTTTGTCAGATCACGACACATTACAACTACTTTGCAGGAATCGTTGATCATACGTTGCAATGCTTCATTTTCAGGTAAATACTTCGCATGGACTTTTGCCTTGCTATACAAAGATTCAAAAGTATAAATCTCAGTATCAAATAATTGTTGAAATGATTCATCAACAACAATATTTACTTCACCGGATGTAGGCGTATCAGTAGACTCGCTTGAATTAGGGCCACCGGCACAGCCGGATAATAAAAGAGTAACAATTATTGTATTAATAAATTTATTCAATTGTAGCATGTTGTTTTATTTCTACCGCCCTATTTTGCGTTTCCTGTTTACTATTTATTACATTCTGTTTATTATTGTATCTGCGGTAAGCTACATAAAATCGTAAGCTTCCAAACAGGATAAGGATCAATCCTATTATTACTCTTCCTTTCGAGATAAAATCTGTCCAGATATCAGAGAATAGAAATAAAAAAGCAATGGTTAAATAAAAAGCTAAAAGCAAAAAGCTAAAATATAAACGGGTTTTATTCCAATTATGTTTTAATTTTTTTTTAAAACTCATTGGCGTGTTTTTTTATTTTTTGAATGGTTAAAATTGTTCTTACAGCCGCATAAATAATCATTGTGATTCCAATAGGTTTGCGATATGCAGGGAAAGTATCAATGGCAACATCTGTACATAAAAAAAGTAACCCGAGGGCTAAATAAACCGCTATCATTAGAAAACTAAAATAATAACGTATTTTATTTACCGATGGATTACTGTTAAAAGTCACTTAATTAAATTACTATTTATCGTAACAAACAAGTTAGAAACCTGTTTCTACTATTACCTTAATATGAACTTAATTGGCAAGTTGAATTGCACACGCACTTCGCGGCCATTTTGTTTACCTGCTTTCCAAGCCGGCATGGCTTTTACAACGCGCTGTGCTTCTTTATCACATCCAGGACCTCCAGAAACGCCTCTCAATACTTTTACATCGGTGATACTCCCATTTTTCTCCACTACAAATGTTACATAACAAGTACCTGAAATCCCTGCTTCCTTTTCAACCTGCGGATACTGTACATTTTTTTGAATATACTTCATCATTTCCAATTCTCCACCTGGAAATGCTGGCATTTGTTCAACGATTGTGAGGGGAGTTTCGTTTGCAGGTTCTACTACACCATTTCCTGCATCAGGAATAATAATCTCCGTATTGCCATCACCTTCGTGTGTTTCAGTACTTATTTGAGGAGTTTCTTCTGTTTGCACAGGTGGTGGCTCATCATCCACTTTTTCATCTTCCACTATTGGCGGAACAAATTTTACTGTTTCCATTACCGGCGGTGGCGGTGGTGGTGGTGGTGGTGGTTCGCTTTCATCAATCGGTGGTGGTGCGGTAAGATCAACCGCGGTAATATCAACCGCCGCAAGTGTTGCATCTTTCCGGTTATTTATCCAATCTAATATTGCAGGAATACTAATTGCAAACAAAAAGGATGCTGCTGTAATAGTAACTGCAATAAAAACTGTACGGTTATAATTTCTGCGTATTTGGTAGGCGCCATAATCTTTGTGTTTGTATTCAAACACCAAATCATTGCGGCCTTCGGCTACAACATTCGACCATCTGTTAAATAATGTTTCATCTGCCATTTTATTTTTTCTTTATAGCGTTTAAAATGTCAAGTTCCCCTTGGCCCATATCTACGATGGCGTATTTACCCACATTGCAAACATTTAATTCGTCAATCGCATCAACCACATTTTTATATACTGCTTTATCGTCCGATTTAACAAGGACAGTTAATGCGTCTTTTTTCCCTTTTTCTGCAATTGCAAGGCGTTTATAGGTTGTATCAACAATCTCATTTTTCTTATATCTTTCTTCTAACTTATCAAGCGCTTCAATAGTAGATTTGTTTCTATCCAATAATATTTTATGTAATCCTTCTTTAGAAAAATCTGTTTTAATAAATGTTGTTACAGGTTTTCCATCCTTATTATTTGGCCCATAAAATTCACCATAGTAATAATAAATACCATCTTCTTTCTCATTCTTTCCTTCCCTTGTAAGTAGAAATGTAAGAGCATTGTTTATTTTTGGAATGTCTTTAAGGTCCTTTGGTTTAGCCGGAAAATTTATCTCCATTGTTTTCGCCTTATTGAATGTTGATGTAAGTACGAAAAACGTAAGAAGGAGGAATGCCAAATCCACCATGGGTGTCATATCTATTCGTGTGGATGCTTTTTTGGCGCGCTTCTTTTCATGTTTACCATGACCACCGCCACCATCACCGGTATTTACTTCTGCCATCTTTTCTATTGATTATCTTATTAATTTTTTAGACATTATGACTAAAGATGCATCATTCAAATGCATTCCATAATAATAATTTTTATTTTTTTTCTCCTCCTTCGAGGTTTGTAATTAAGTTAAATCGATAAATATCTTTATCGGTAAAAACTTTTATTACTTGTTTTACAGAAATGTAATTTGCCTCTCCGTCAGCTTTAATAGCAAAGCGTAATGGTTCATATTTGAAGGTGCGTCCTAAACTTTCAGCTTTATCTTTTTGTGTTTTTGCTTGTCTTGCTGCTTCTATCCGGCCAAATTGTATCCAATCACCTAATTCATTGTGTAATGAATCTAAAGGCACACCCGGTGATTTTACCTTTAAACGTTGAGGATCATCCATGTTGATGTATTGCTTTAATTGTGTCATTGGCACTCCAAAACTGGTCATCTTCCCAAAACGTTCTTTTTCTTTTTCAGTGAATGTGATCTTATATTGTTGTCCCATTTTTTCGAGGGTTTTTTTTCTTACATCAAAGTTATTGATGTTATAGAATGCTTTCCCTGTATTATCGACAGTGATCAATATTACATTATCAGGTAATAATTTTTCGGATGTAGATGAAGGGGAATCAACAATTACAGGTTCAGAAACCCTTACAGAAGCCGTAAGCATAAAGAATGTAACCAAAAGGAACGCTAAATCCACCATTGGAGTCATATCGAGCGCCGGATTGCCTTTGGATATCTTAATTTTAGGCATATTTTTTTGTTTTATTGTTTGAACAGATTTGAAAATCTGTTATACTTGTTGTTTGAACAGGTTTAAAAACCTGTTGCTACAAACTATTTTGCGTTAACCGATTGTATAATGCTATATCCTGCTTCGTCCATGCTGTATGTGATTGCATCAACACGTGTAGAGAAATAGTTATAGGCCACAATTCCGACCACAGAAGAAACGATACCAATCAACGTATTGATAAGTGCTTCAGAAATTCCTGTTGCAAGAGCTGTTGTATCAGGCGCACCTGCGTTAGCAAGAGCGGCAAATGAACGGATCATCCCTAATACTGTTCCGATCAAACCTCCTAAAGTTGCAATAGTTGCACAAGTAGAAATGATCACTAAATTTTTAGATAACATTGGCAATTCAAGAGCCGTTGCTTCTTCAATCTCTTTTTGAATAGCGGCTGTTTTCGCTTCTTTGTCCATTGAAGGATCTCCGCTGATTTGCTCTAACTTTTCAACACCTGAACGCACAACATTTGCCAAAGACCCTTGTTGTTGATCACAAGCAGCAATTGCTTCGCTGTATTGTTTCCCAGCAACTAGTGATTGTATATTACGAACAAATGCGGTAACGTTTCCTTTACCTTTTGCTTTTGCAATCGTGATCAAACGCTCAACTGAAAAAGTAACGATGGTAATTAATATTGCGATCAAAAGAGGAACGATATAACCTCCTTTATACATTGTTCCTAAAAAGTTCCCATTTAGTGGATGGCCCTCTGCATCAAAGTGTGAGGCATCTCCAAGTATAAAATAGTAAATAAGCTCTCCTATTAAAACTGCTATTGCAATAGCTACAAACGCAGACATAAAACTAAATCCGCCCGATGTTGATTTTTGATTACTCATATTGATTTGATTTTTGGTTTTTAATTTTTATTTATTAATACTTTTTTGTTTCGTTTCAGGTTATTTTTATTTAGGGTGTCAAACATACTAAATCTATTTTAAATGTGAAAATTCCAATGAAATTTAATTATTTCTTAAATTTCAAATGCTTAATAAGAACAAAACAAATTACTAACTAATATTGTAATGATTAATTGCTATTTATTAAACGGTAGAATTTGAACAATTAGTGGCGGGTTTTGAATTTTAATGGTAGATAGGGTAAGTATTACTTGACCAAATTTTATTAAGTATTAAATATATTACAAAAATCCATTAATAAATGTAATTATCAAATGCTTGTTATTTTTCTTTCATTTCAGTAAAAGTTAAAGTTCGTATTAGGATTACGGACAAACCCTTCCTAAATTGCTGTAAATCAAGCCTTTACCTCGAGTCGAATTTACCCCCCATTTGTCCATGGAAATATGGGGAATTACGGTGACCTTTGAATATTCTTTTGAGACAAAATTGAGACAGAAAGAGATGGATCATCTAACAGAAGCCAACTTTATTACTTCTATCTCGTACAAAATTCAAGTACAAATATTTCTAAACGCTGCTTATGCAAGATTTTTACAATAAAAAAGAAAATATTTCTTGCTTTATCTCTTCTAATAGGTTTTTTATTCGTAACCAAATAGTTGAGGATTTGGCCTTTTCATCTGTTGTTCCACAATTTTTCAAGAAATTTTATTTAAAAGTATTTCTTGTTTTATTCTTTGGTTTACTGCCCCATGTTTCATCTGCTACACATATTGTTGGAGGAGTAATGACCTATGTTTATAATGGAGCAAATAATTATACTGTTTCCCTTATTCTTTATCGTGATTGTGCCGGAGCTGCATATCCTGTTAGCACTACTGTACAGATCAGACAAGCAGATGGAACCGCATATACAACCCTTACCTTAAATCCTGGAACGGCAACCAACGTACCTTATACACTTGATAGTTGTGCACAGGCACCGAGTCCTATACCATGTGTTCAGAAAAGGACATACACAGCAAGTATCACTCTTCCTCCTTCTGCTAATGGTTATCATTTATATTATTCTTTATGTTGTCGTAATTCCACTCTTAGCAATACAACTACATCTGACCAAACTGTAAATCAAGATGGGGAATCATTTTATGCTTTTATTCCAGGAAGAACAATTTGGAATGAAGATTTTACCCTTACAAATGGTGATACTGTAGATACAGGGTCTACTACTTGGACAAGAACCAAAACAGGAAATCCTGCGGTTTTAGCACGCGTGCAAGGTAATCTTTTTGAAACTGTTGGAGGAAGTGCAACAACTGGTGCCGCGATAGTTACTTGGTTATCACAAACAATAAATATTTCAAAAACCGGAGGGGCTAATCTAAGCGCTGATCTGGCTAAAAACGGGACATTAGAAACAGGTGATTCTATAAAAGTATATTATCGCTTAGATTCGGGGCCTTTTACTCTATTCACAACAAATGGCCAGCACGATGGTAATAATGGGTTTCCATATACAGCAACTACAACAACCGCAACCGGCACTACTGTTCAAATTATGGTTCGCTTGGTTTATAATAATACTTCCCCTAATACTGAACTCTTTAGATTGGATAATATATTAGTTTATAATGCTATTTCCAATAATACCCCAACATACACTCAATTTCCTCCATTATTTATGTGTGCAGGAAAGGCATTTACATTCGATCATTCGGCAACAGATACAGATGGCGACTCCGTGTATTATTCTTTTTACACGCCTTATGCGGATGCTGGACCTACTTTTCCTAGTAACGTTGCCACATTTACTCCTATCATTTGGAATGCCGGCTTTTCTGCCACCAGTCCTTTAAATTCTGGCGGCCCCGCCTTGACTCTAAATTCTTCAACAGGTTTACTATCAGGAACACCGAATTCAATAGGGCAATTTCAGGTAGGAATAAAAACAACGGAATATCGTAAAGGAGTAAAATTAAGTGATATGGTACGCGACTTTCAATTCAATATAATTAACTGTCCTGTACCTGCGCAAGCCTATATAACTGCATATGGAACAACGAATGGTGCCTTAACGGTTTGCGGAGGCACTAGTCTTACATTACCTAACAATAGTGATGTTGCGGCTACCAATTGGACATGGAATTTTGGAGATCCGGCATCAGGGGTTAATAACACATCAACACTTCAATACCCATCCCATACATTCACATCGGTAGGGACTTACACTGCGAGACTAATAATCAATGCGGGAACTTCCTGTGCAGATACTTCCACAGCAGTGGTTACAGTTGCCAATCCTCCAGCAATACCAACAGCTGCAGGAACGACCATCTGTCAGGGAACAACAACTACCTTAACAGCTACTGCTCCCGGAGGTGCCTATCAATGGTACAATGCTGCATCTGGTGGTACACTTTTAGTAACCAGTGCCAGTTATACAACTCCAACGCTAACAATAACTACTACATATTATGTACAAACTACAGTCTCCGGTTGTACCAGTACACGAAAAGCAGTAACAGTAACTGTAACACCCATTCCTGCTGCACCAACGGCATCGGGGGCAACCATCTGTCAAGGTTCTACCGCTACTTTAACGGCTACCTCCCCCGGAGGTATTTATGATTGGTATAATGCCGCATCGGGTGGAACTTTATTAATAACAAATGCCAGTTATACTACTCCAACATTAACTGTTACCACGACTTATTATGTTCAAACTACTGTTGCAGGCTGTATTGGGCCTAGGACAGCAGCAACGGTTACTGTTACTCCAACGCCAGCCGCGCCAACTGCTTCAGGGACAACTATCTGCCAAGGGACTACAGCAATATTAACCGCTACTGCTCCGGGTGGAACTTATGCTTGGTATGATGCCGCTTCGGGTGGAACTCTTTTAATAACAAATGCCAGCTATACTACTCCTGCATTAGCTGCAAATACAACATATTACGTGCAAACAACAGTTGCCGGTTGTGCCGGGCCGAGAACAGCGGTTACTGTTACGGTTACTCCAACTCCAACTGCTCCAACTGCTGCCGGAACAACTATTTGTACAGGAACCACAGCGACATTAACTGCTACTGCACCCGGTGGTACGTATGCGTGGTATGATGCCGCTTCGGGGGGAACACTTTTAGTAACCAATGCTAGTTATACTACTCCTTCATTAACTGTTACCACTACTTATTATGTACAAACAACCGTAGCAAGCTGTCCCGGACCAAGAACAGCTGTTACAGTTACCGTAAGCCCTGTGCCGGCAGCGCCAACAGCTTCAGGAACTACTATCTGTAATGGTAGCACAGCAACATTAACTGCTACTGCTCCGGGTGGTACGTATGCATGGTATAATGCCGCTTCAGGAGGTACTTTATTGATCACCAATGCAAGTTATACAACTCCTGTACTTTCTACAAATACAACTTATTATGCACAAACTACAGTGGCAGGTTGTGCCGGGCCGAGAACAGCGGTTACTGTTACCGTTACCCCTACACCCTCTGCTCCTACTGCTGCCGGAACTACTATTTGTACAGGAACTACAGCAGCATTAACTGCTACTACACCAGGTGGTACGTATGCGTGGTATGATGCCGCTTCGGGTGGAACACTTTTAGTAACCAATGCTAGTTATACCACGCCTACATTAACTGTTACCACTACTTATTATGTACAAACAACCATAGCAAGCTGTCCCGGACCAAGAACAGCAGTTACAGTTACCATAAGTCCTGTGCCGGCAGCGCCAACTGCTTCAGGAACTACTATCTGTAATGGTAGCACAGCAACATTAACTGCTACTGCTCCGGGTGGTACGTATGCCTGGTATGATATGGCTTCAGGTGGAACTCTTTTAATAACAAATGCCAGCTATACTACTCCTGCATTAGCTGCAAATACAACATATTACGTGCAAACGACAGTTGCCGGTTGTGCCGGGCCTAGAACAGCGATTACTGTTACAGTTACCCCTACACCTGCTGCACCTACTGCTGCCGGAAAAACTATTTGTACAGGAACTACAGCGACATTAACTGCTACTGCACCCGGTGGTACATATGCGTGGTATAATGCAGCTTCGGGGGGAACACTTTTAGTAACCAATTCTAACTATACTACTCCTACATTAACTGTTACAACTACTTATTATGTACAAACAACAGTTGTTGGTTGTGCAGGACCTAGAACAGCTGCTACTGTTACTGTAAGTCCTGTGCCGGCTTCACCAACAGCAGCAAATACTACTATTTGCAATGGATCTGCTGCTACCGTGATTGCCACTGCTCCCGGGGGATCTTATCAATGGTATGATGCATCATCGGGAGGAACCTTATTAGTTACAAATGCAACTTATACGACCCCTGTTTTATCTGCTAATACCATTTATTATGTACAAACAACAGTTGCTGGTTGTGCCGGTCCAAGAACAGCGGTAACAGTAATTGTAAATCCAATTCCTTCTGCACCAACAGCTACAGGAGCTATTATTTGTCAAGGCTCTTCATCTACATTAACAGCAACTGCGCCAGGCGGTTCATATCAATGGTATGATGCGTCATGGGGAGGTACATTATTAATTACAAACGCAAGCTATACTACTCCCGCATTATCAACGACTACCACTTACTATGTACAAACAATTGTAGGAGGTTGTACTAGTACTGCACGAACAGCAGTAACAGTAACAGTAACTCCCACTCCTGCAACCCCAACTGCTGCTGGTAGTGGTATTTGTAATGGTGGTAGTACAACCTTAACGGCATCAGCTCCCGGTGGAACTTATGATTGGTACAATGCCGCATCAGGGGGAACATTATTAATTACAAATGCTAATTATACAACTCCTGTTTTATCAGCTACTACTACTTATTATGTACAAACGACTATAGCAGGTTGCACCAGTCTAAGAAAAGCGGTTACTGTAACTGTAAATCCTATTCCTGCTTCGCCAACGGCAGCAAATGCTGTAATTTGCAATGGAACAAAAGCTACTTTAACTGCTACTGCTCCAGGCGGGACTTATGCTTGGTATGATGCGGCATCAGGCGGGACATTATTAATTACCAATGCAAGTTATACAACCCCGGTGCTTTCAGGAAATACCACTTACTATGTGCAAACAACAATAGCCGGCTGTATAAGTAATTCTAGAACGCCTGTTACTGTTACAGTAAGCCCTATCCCTGCTTCTCCTACAGCTGTGGGAGCCATTATCTGTCAAGGTACTTCTACTACATTAACTGCCACGGCCCCAGGAGGAACATACGATTGGTATAATGCATCTTCCGGTGGTACATTATTAATTACAAGTGCAAACTATATAACCCCTGCTTTATCGGCAACTACAACTTATTATGTGCAAACAACAATTGGCGGTTGTGCAAGTCCAAGGACAGCAGTTACCGCTACTGTTACTCCAACTCCCGCAACACCAAACGCATCAGGTACTACTATTTGTAATGGAAGTACGGCAACTTTAACAGCGATTGCTCCAGGTGGTACATATGATTGGTACGATGCATCATCAGGGGGGATGTTATTAATTACAAATGCAAGTTACACCACTCCTGCTTTATCGGCAACTACAACATACTATGTACAAACAACTATATCAGGTTGTACCAGTTTAAGAAAACCGGTTACAGTTACAGTTACGCCTATAGATGACCCTACATTTAATTATTCTTCCGGAACTTATTGTGTAACAGGGCCTAATCCGACACCCTCTATTACCGGAGGCTTTACGGGGACATTTAGTTCTTCTCCTGCAGGTTTGATTTTCATCAGCACAAGTACCGGCCAGATAAATATAAGTGCGAGCTCTTTAAACACATATGCAGTAACATATACAACCAATGGGCCATGTCCTGATAATAATACTGTAAATGTTACTATAACAAATTCGCCTAATGCAACTTTTACATATAGTGGACTTTACTGTCAGGGAGGATCAAACCCTTTACCATCTTTTAATGCAGGAGCAAGTGCGGGAGTATTCAGTGCATCTCCGGGAGGTTTAACTTTTTCAAGTTCTTCTACAGGTGAAATAGATCTAACCGCAACTACTCCGGGAACATATACCTTAACCAATACTATTGCTGCTGCCGGAGGATGTGCCGCTGCAAGTAATTCGGCAAGTGTAATCATTAATCCTGCCGCGACAGTATATGCCGGTGCAAGCCAAAATATCTGTGCCGGTTCAACAGCAACTTTAGCAGGTAGTGTTGGAGGGGCTGCTACCAGTGGAATATGGAGTGGTGGAACAGGTTCATTTTCTTCTAACACAAATTTAAACGCAATATATACCTCCGGTCCCGGAGAAACAAAAGTTATATTAACATTAACTACCAATGACCCTGTAGGGCCTTGCGGAAGTGTTAGTGATACACTGATAATTACTATTAATCCTATCCCTCTAGCGCCAACATCATTGGGAGACAGTATTTGTGCAGGAACCTCAACTACATTAACTGCAACTGCTCCTGGAGGTACATACAAATGGTACAGTGCGGCATCAGGAGGTACTTTATTGGTAAGCAATGGAAGTTACACTACTCCTACATTAACTGTTACTACTACTTATTATGTACAAACAACACTTTCAGGCTGCACAAGCAATTCTAGAACACCGGTAACAGTTACAGTTAATCCTTTACCTATGGCTCCTACAGCTGCCGGAACAGCCATCTGTAGCGGGAATACAGCTACCGTAACCACAACTGCACCGGGTGGCATTTATGATTGGTATGATGCGGCTTTCGGTGGAAATTTATTAACTACAAATACAAGCTATACCACACCGGTATTAACTACCACTACAACTTATTATGTACAAACAACTATTGCGGGATGTACAAGCCCAAGAACATCGGTAACCGTTACAGTGAATCCAATTCCAGCGTCACCAACTGCATCAAATGCAACTATATGTGATGGAAGTAAAGCCACTTTAACAGCCACTGCTCCCGGTGGAACCTATGAATGGTATGATGCAGCTACTGGCGGCACACTTTTAATAACAAATGCAAGTTATACAACACCTGTTTTATCAGCTACTACAACTTATTATGTACAGACTACTATCTTAGGTTGTACGAGCAATTCTAGAACATCTGTTAAAGTAACGATAAATCCAATTCCCGTTGCACCAACGGCTTCAGGAGCAACCATCTGTCAGGGAACTACAGCCACGCTATTAGCCACTGCTCCGGGAGGAACATATAATTGGTATACTGCGCCATCAGGTGGAACACCATTGTTTACAGGTGCAAATTATACGACTTCTACTTTAACTACAACTACTACCTATTATGTTCAGGCAACTGTTTTGGGATGTACAAGCAATTCAAGAACATCAGTTAAAGTAACAATAACACCGTCGGATGATCCTTCTTTTAATTATTCTTCAGGTACTTACTGTGTAACAGGTTCAGACCCTACCCCAACTATTACTGGTGGATTCCCTGGAATTTTTAGTTCTTCTCCTACAGGATTATCATTGAATACTTCTAACGGAACAATTGATGTTAGTGCAAGTACCCTTGGAAATTATTCGATTAGGTTCACTACAACAGGGCCTTGTCCAGCAAGCAATACAACAAATGTTACAATTACAAATGCTTTAGATGCTACATTCTCTTATAGCGGGGCTTACTGCCAAATAGGAATAAATCCTTCGCCGACTTTTGGTGGAGGTGCGAGCGCTGGTATATTCAGCGCGGTTCCGGCGGGATTAAATTTTATAAGTACAGCTTCCGGAGTAATTAATTTAACTACAAGTACACCAGGCACATATACTGTTACTAATACAATTGCTGCTTCGGGAGGTTGTGCAGGAGCATCTCATTTAACATCTGTGACAATAAATCCAGCTCCTACTGTAAATGCAGGTCTTGATCAAACCATTTGTACCGGCTCAACAGCAACCTTAGCAGGAATTATTGGAGGTAGTGCAACAAGTGGAACATGGAGTGGTGGAACAGGTTTTTTCTCGGCCAATACAAATTTAAATGCAGTTTATACACCAGGCTCAGGCGAAACAATAGCAACGTTAACATTAACAACCAATGACCCTATAGGGCCATGTGGAAGTGTAAGTGATGTAGTTGTAATTAATATAAGAAAAGACACCTCTTCATTTAATTATTCTGCGGGAACATATTGTATCTCTGGAACAAATCCTATACCTATTATCAATGGCGGGTATACAGGAACATTTAGTTCTATTCCTACTGGTTTGGTATTTGTAAACATCGGCACCGGCGAAATAAATTTAGGTGGAAGTACTTTAACTACTTACTCTGTAACATTTACTACCAATGGTTCTTGTCCTGATGTAAGTTCTGCAAATATTACAATTACAAATGCGCCTGATGCAACATTTTCTTATGCAGGACCATATTGTCAAACGGATGTTAACCCTTCACCTATATTTGGCGGTAGCGCCAGCGCCGGTGTGTTTAGTGCTACCCCTACGGGATTATCTTTTGTAAGCATAAGTTCAGGTGTAATTAATCTAGCTACTACTATTCCGGGAACGTACACAGTAACAAATACAATTGCACCAGCCGGAGGTTGTGCAGCAGCAAGCAATGCAGCAAGTGTAACTATTAATCCTGCTGCTATTGTAAATGCAGGACCAAGCCAAAGCATTTGCGCAGGCTCTAATGTTACTTTAGCGGGGACTCTTGGAGGTGCTGCTACCACCGGAACATGGAGTGGCGGAACAGGATCATTCTCATTGAACACAGATTTAAATGCAGTGTACACTCCTAGTCCAGGAGAAACATTGGCTATATTAACATTAACAACCAATGATCCTGCAGGGCCTTGCGGAAGTGCCAGTGATACGATGGTGATTACCATTAATCCTATTCCGGTTGCTCCTACTGCATTGAGCGATACTATTTGTTCTGGAGCATCAGCAACTTTAACAGCAACAGCACCGGGAGGTAATTATCAATGGTATAATGCGGCTTCAGGAGGCATTCTCTTAGTTTCAAATACAAATTATACAACTCCTAATTTAACTTCTAACATAACTTACTATGTGCAAACAACTGTTTCAGGTTGTACAAGTAGTTCACGAACTCCGGTTACCGTAACTGTTAGTCCGAAACCAATAACAAACGCAAATATTGATCAAACTATTTGTAGTAATAATTCCGTGATAACTCTAAATGGCTCTGTTATAAACGCAGGTGGCGGAACTTGGACCACAACTGGTAGCGGAACTTTTAAACCCAATGCTACAACATTAAATGCAACATATACTCCGAACGTTTCTGATATTAATAGCGGTAGCGTTATGTTGATACTTTCTTCAACAAATAATGGCGGATGTTTTTCTGTAATGGATACAATGCTTGTAACCTTTTCTGCGAAACCTGTTATAAATGCCGGAACTGATCAAAACATATGTAAATCAATACTCACAACTACCTTAAATGGAATTGTTTCAGGTGGTTCAACAACAGGTAAATGGACAACTTCAGGCACAGGATCTTTTTCCCCGAACGATACAACACTG
Source organism: Bacteroidia bacterium (assembly GCA_038258655.1). Taxonomy (GTDB): domain Bacteria; phylum Bacteroidota; class Bacteroidia; order 2-12-FULL-35-15; family 2-12-FULL-35-15; genus 2-12-FULL-35-15. The sequence goes on along the minus strand of JBBSPS010000032.1, from coordinate 4,839 downwards.
AATGCAACATATACTCCAAGCACTGTTGATACCACAGCGGGAATAATAACACTGATCCTTACCTCCACAAACAATGGCGGATGTAATATGGTAAAAGATACTGTTGTGATTGTTTATACAAATACCCCAACTGTAAATGCAGGAAGTAATACAACTGTTTGTGCGAACAATGCAAATGTTATACTTAGTGGATCTTCTTCAACAGGAACAGCTAGCTGGAGTACAAGTGGCGATGGAACTTTTAATCCTAATAATACTACATTAAATGCAACCTATATTCCTGGTACAAATGATACTGCATCCAAAGCAGCCACTCTTACACTTACTTCAACAGGAGGATGTTCTACTGTTTCAAAAAGTATTATTGTTACCATTACTAAAGCTCCTATTGTAAATGCCGGGGTTGACCAATTTGTTTGTTCAACTAATTTAACTGTAAGCCTTAGTGGAAATGTAAACGGTGGTTCAATAACCGGTAAATGGACGACAACAGGAACAGGAATATTTGTTCCGAACGATTCAACACTAAATGCAACTTATACAATGACTACCGCTGATACTATAACAGGAAACATATTAGTGGTGCTCACTTCATCTAACAATGGAAACTGTATTCTTGTTAAAGATACACTGAGAATAACGTATACTTCATCACCAATAGCCTATGCAGGAAGCGATATGATCACTTGCACAAATAATTTTGCTAAATTAAATGGAACAATTACCGGCGGAAGCGGTACAGGAATATGGACAACCACAAATGGCAGCGGAACATTTGTGCCAAATAATACTACACTAAATGCATCGTACATTCCCGGTAATGCTGATACTTTAGCCGTAAATGTACTGTTGACCTTAACTTCAACAGGTGTAGGCGGATGCGGTACCTCTTCTGATACACTTGTTATTACTGTGCATCCGGGCCCTGTTGTATACGCGGGAATAGATCAAACCATTTGCTCTAATAATCCGAATGTGTTATTATCAGGAAGTATTACTGTTGCATCAGGTGGAATATGGACAACAACCGGTACTGGAACTTTTTCACCCAACGATTCTACATTAAATACAACGTATAATCCAAGTGTTGTAGATATTACTTCAGGTGTAACGCTTGTTCTTACATCTAAAGGAAATGGACAATGCCAGCCAGGTATAGATACAATGAACATTTCATTTAGCCCTGCTCCACTGGTAAATGCTGGGTCAGATATTTTTATCTGTTCAGGAACAATGACAACTTTATTAAATGGAAATATAAGTGGTGGTTCAACAAAAGGAAAATGGACAACAAACGGCAGCGGAACGTTTACTCCAAACGATTCTACATTGAATGCAACTTATAATTTCAGCACAACGGATACAATTGCAGGAAGTATTAAACTTATTCTTTCTTCAATTAATAATGGAAACTGTATAGCTGTAGTTGATACTGTAATTGCTACCATCACTTCTGTTCCTGTAGTTTTTGCTGGAGCAGATACTACTGTTTGCGCTAATAATGCAAATATAGTATTGAATGGCATTATTACGGGTGGTTCAGGTTTAGGCAAATGGACGAGCAACGGAACCGGAATATTTGTTCCAAATGACACAGCACTTAACGCTTCTTATCAACCAAGTGCAACTGATATCACATTAGGAAAAGTGAAGTTGATTCTTACAGCAACTAAAGCATGTCTGCCTGTTGTTGACACCGTCATTCTATCATTCACTCCTGCCCCAACAGCAATTGCTGGTGCTAATCAAACCATTTGTTCGGGAAGTACTATCACTCTGAACGGCACTATTAACAATGCAATTGGAGGTAAATGGGCGAGCTCAGGAACTGGAACTTTTAATCCAAACAATACAACATTAAATGCGATGTATGTTCCAAGCCCTGCTGATATAAGTTCGGGAACTGTAAAAATTTTATTGACTACTACTGGCAATGGAAATTGCAGCGCAACTTCCGATTCGTTGGTAATAACAATTCAATCCAAACCTACAGCTAACTTCACAAGCTCTACGGCATGTTTAAATACGGCTGTTAATTTTACTGATGCGTCTACCGGAAGTATAACGGCATGGTCATGGAATTTTGGAAATGGGACTTCTACAACTCAGAATCCAACGAATATTTTTACTACTTCAGGAGGACATCTAGTTAGCCTGATTGTCAGTACCAACGGAGGATGTGTTGATACTGTTTTCTCAACCATTTATGTGAGTTCGTTACCAATTGCTGCATTTTCATTCAAAACATTCTGCCCTAATTCAGCTGATTTTACAGATGCTTCAACAATTTCACCTGGAACAATTTCATCTTGGAATTGGAACTTTGGTGATTCCACTTCCGGTATCTTACAAAATCCGACACATACATATCTTACAGCAGGAATATATGTTGCAAGGCTTATAGTTACTTCTAACTCAGGATGTATTGCTTCAATGCTTGACACGGTAAAAGTTAAAGTTTGTGATGATAAAAAGATAATTGTCGGAAACCCTGCTGTACCTTCTGCTTTTACACCAAATGGCGATGGACATAATGATATTTTATTTGTAAAAGGCGGTCCGTTCAAAATACTTACTTTCCGTGTATTTAACGAATGGGGAAATGAAATTTTTAATACTACATCACAATCTAACGGATGGGATGGCATATTTAAAGGACAATCACAACCTGCCAGAACTTATGTGTGGACAGTGATAGGAACCACTGTTGACGATAAAGAAATTAAAATGGTAGGCGATGTTACATTAATAAGATAATATTTTGAAAAAAATAACCGCAGAGTTCGCAAAGAAAAAAAACGCAACGCAGCAGAAAAAAAATTAAAACATACTGAAATTTATTTTGTTGGAAGATAACAATAACTATTGCCTTTGTGGCCTTTGCGAAAAAATTTTGCGCTTTTTGCGGTAAAAAATTTAACAACGAAAATCATGAAAACATTTATAAAATATATCTGCCTAATATTCGGGATTTGCATCATGAAAATTGTGGTAGCGCAAGACTTTCATTTTTCTCAATACGATGCGACTACGCTTTATATGAACCCTGCACTTACAGGAATGTATGGCGAAGAGAAAGGAGATTATAAAATTTACAGCAACTATCGTTCACAATGGAAAGCATTAGGAATAAAACCTTATTCAACCGCTTCTATTGGGTATGACCAGCCTATCAGAAAAGGAGAAAGGGATTTTGGACTTGGCGCCTATCTTATTGATCAAAGAGCAGGAGTGGGACAATTCAATACAATGAATTTTATGGTTTCCGGTGCGTATGATATTATGCACAAAGCAGATGGGAAACATTATCTAACCACCGGATTACAAATGGGGGTTCTTTACAGGAATTTTAATCCTAATTCATTTACTTACGATGTTCAATATGATCCTTCGATTGGAGGATTTGATTCAAATATTCCAAGCGGAGAAAATTTCGGCAAAACAAGTATTTTAAAGTTTGATGCGAATTTAGGTATCTATTATAAATATCTTGATAAGGCAAAAAAAGCACATCCGTTTGCAGGATTTTCTGTTCAACATATTACAAAACCAAATGAATCATTTACTTCCGCAAAAAGCAAAATGCCGATGCGATTTAATTTTAATGGAGGATGTGATATTACTGTGAATGAAAAACTAAAACTCTCTCCACGGTTTTTATATATGAACCAAGCAAAAGCAAATGAAATTACTATTGGCATGCTTGCCTATTATAAAATTAAAGAACCATATGACATATTACTTGGATGTGATTATCGAAACAAGGATGCGGTAATATTTCATGCAGGAATAAAACAGGATAAGCACATTTTTCGCTTCAGTTATGATATGAACACCTCTTATCTTAATGCATTTTCAGGAGGAAGAGGAGCTTGGGAATTTTCTCTTATTCTTACCGGAGAAAAAGGGAAACCGCTTTTCAAAAGCAAATTTTAAAATCAATATTTAATTTACTCCACCGTTACTGATTTCGCTAGGTTCCTTGGCTGATCAATATTACAGCCACGCATAACAGCAATATGGTAGGATAATAATTGCAATGGCACAACGGAAACTAACGGAACCAATATTTCATCAGTCTCAGGAATTTCAATGGTATAATCTGCCATTTCTTTTACTTGCGTATCACCTTCAGTAACGATCGCGATAATTTTTCCTTTGCGGGCTTTTACTTCTTGGATATTGCTCACTACTTTTTCATACGACGTTCCCTTAGTAGCGATCACAAATACCGGCATTTCTTCATCAATCAATGCGATGGGTCCATGCTTCATTTCCGCTGCAGGATAACCTTCAGCATGGATATAAGAAATCTCTTTTAGTTTCAATGCGCCTTCCAATGCAACGGGGAAGGTATATCCCCGGCCAAGGTATAATGCATTACTTACATTTTTATAAATGTTTGCAATGAATTTTATTTTATCATTGGTTTGCAAAACACGTTCTACCTTAGCGGGAATCGCCTCCAGTTCACTTACCAATTGATGAAAGCGGGAAGATGAAATCGTTCCTTTTAAAAATGCAATGCGCAAAGCCATCAGCGTAAGCACCGTTACTTGTGCCGTAAATGCTTTGGTAGAAGCCACTCCAATCTCCGGTCCGGCATGCGTATAAGAGCCTGCATGTGTCGCACGGGCGATGGAAGAACCTACCACATTACAAATACCAATAATGGTAGCACCTTTTGATTTTGCTAATTCAATTGCCGCCAATGTATCGGCAGTTTCACCGGATTGTGAAATAGCGATCACCACATCATCTTCATAAACAATAGGGTTGCGGTAACGAAATTCAGATGCATATTCCACCTCCACAGGAATACGTGCAAGGTCCTCAAAT
>JBBSPS010000031.1:0-26553 GCA_038258655.1 Bacteroidia bacterium | reverse complement strand
TTTCGCTCTGCTTTATTTTAAAGGTTTTTGGTGCTGACATATCTTTTTTTATTGCAAATATATCCTATTATATTTTAGTCCAATACAAATAAAAATATAGTTATTAACATTATTGGACTAATTTATAACAAGTGTTGGTATAACTCCTTGCCTCATACGATATTAATTCAGCTACCAATTGTTACATTCTAACGATTAAAAAAGCAGCGTTTTCTTTCAATCAAAATCTTATATTTGTACCTCTCTAAACTAAACGATTAACCCTTAATAATAATAAACAATGAGCAAAATTAAAGTAGCCAATCCCGTAGTTGAATTAGATGGTGATGAAATGACACGCATCATTTGGAAATTTATAAAAGATAAATTGATCCTTCCTTATCTTGAGGTGGATATTAAATATTATGATCTTGGTGTTGAACACCGCGATGCGACAAACGACCAGGTAACTATTGATTCCGCGGAAGCGATAAAAAAATACAACGTAGGTATTAAATGCGCTACCATTACTCCTGATGAAGAACGTGTAAAAGAATTCAAATTAAAACAAATGTGGAAATCGCCAAATGGCACTATCCGTAATATTTTGGATGGAACTGTTTTTCGTGAACCGATCGTTTGTAAAAATGTACCACGTTTGGTTCCTAACTGGACTGCTCCTATTTGCATTGGCCGTCATGCTTTTGGTGATCAATACCGTGCTACTGATTTTGTAACAAAAGGAAAAGGTAAATTAACGGTAAGTTTTACTCCTGAAGATGGCAGCACTCCGCAATCATTTGAAGTATTTAATTTTAAAGGAGATGGTGTAGCATTGGCCATGTATAATACCGATGAATCCATCAAAGGATTTGCTCACTCTTGCTTTAATACAGCATTACAAAAAAAATGGCCTTTGTATCTTTCTACAAAAAATACGATTCTAAAAAAATACGATGGAAGATTCAAAGATATCTTCGAAGAAATTTATCAGGCGGATTACAAAGCAAAGTTTACAGCTGCAGGAATTGTTTACGAGCATCGTTTAATTGACGACATGGTTGCATCCGCATTAAAATGGAATGGAAATTTTGTATGGGCTTGTAAAAATTATGATGGAGATGTTCAATCCGATACTGTTGCGCAAGGTTTTGGTTCATTGGGTTTGATGACTTCTGTATTGGTTACACCTGATGGAAAAACAATGGAAGCGGAAGCAGCGCATGGCACAGTAACGCGCCACTTTCGTGACCACCAGACAGGAAAACCAACCTCTACAAATCCGATCGCATCTATTTTTGCATGGACACGCGGTTTGGAATTCCGTGGAAAATTAGATAATAATAAAGAGCTGATCAATTTCTGTCAAACACTGGAAAAAGTATGTGTTGAAACTGTTGAATCTGGTAAAATGACGAAAGATTTAGCTGTTTGTATTCATGGTAATAAAGTAAATCATGGTGAGCATTATTTATACACTGAAGAATTTTTATCTGCTTTGGATACTAATTTAAAAGCTAAGCTTGGTAAATAACGTATATAATATTAATTTGTAAAGAAGCAGTCTTCATTACGAAGCTGCTTTTTTTGTTAAACCATTTTTTTATATCGATTCCTCTCCGCAGGTCATTGTGAGTAGCGAAACCCCGTGAAGTGTATCGAGAAAGTGGGAAGCAAAAAATTATGAATAAAATTCAAACAATTAAAAAAATAAAAACAATATGGGTTTTATAAAAGAATTTAAAGAGTTTGCCATGAAAGGCAATGTCATTGACCTAGCTGTAGGTGTTGTAATTGGAGCATCATTTGGTAAAATTGTAAATTCATTGATTGAAGATGTGATCACTCCAATAATATTACAGCCTGCTTTAACAGCTGCGCATCTCACCAATCTGTCCGAATTAAAAGCTTTTGGTACTATTAAATATGGTGTGTTTTTATCAGCAGTAATTAATTTTATCATTGTTGCATTTGTTTTATTTTTAGTGATAAAGGGAGTAAATACTTATAAGAAAAAAATAGCTACCGAAGCCCCTCCTGCACCACCCGCCGGACCTACACAAGAACAATTGCTTACCGAAATTAGGGATTTGTTGAAGAAATAATCATTTGCGTTTGTTTAAATTTTATTCAAATAAAACACAATACGATTTCAAAGCTGCCGCACACAATCAACTGAGTTTATTCTAAGCGAAGTGGCTTTCGGTTTTTTTCGGTTCATTGTTAAGGCAAAAATAAAAAAGTAAAATTTAAACAGCATAATTCTTTTTCTCTTCAAAAGAAAAACTATCGAACATTGGCCTTTATATGTACATCAAGTTTTTAAAAATATTCCAATATCTTTACCACAAATAATTTACAATGAAAAAAATCACTTTATTATTTACCGCATTAATTTTTGTTTTATCCATTAATGCGCAAACACCCGATACCACAAAAGCATGGACAAAAGGCGGTGTTCTTAACATTAATTTTTCACAATCAAGCTTTACCAATTGGGCTGCAGGTGGGCAAAATGCAGTATCTGCAACAGGTTTATTAAATGCATTTACCAATTATAAAAAAGGGAAAGATGCCTGGGACAATTCAATCGACTTAGCTTACGGGCTTTTACAATCAGGAACTACCGCTCTTAGAAAAAATGAAGATAAAATTGATCTGTCATCCAAATATGGTCGTTATGCATTTAAAGAACACTGGTATTATAGCGCTTTATTAAATGTGAAAACACAATTTGCCAATGGATATAATTATCCGAATGATTCGGTTGTTATTTCTCATTTTATGGCACCCGGTTATGTTTTAGGAGCTATAGGTATGGATTATAAAACCAAAGACAATAGTTTTTCATTATTTATTTCGCCGCTAACATCCAAAACAACAATTGTTAATGATCAGCGACTTGCAGATGCAGGTACTTTTGGTGTGGAGCCTGCAAAATATGATAGTGTTGCAGGTGTGTACGTTATGATTAAACATGGAAAAATGATTCGATCTGAGTTTGGAAGTTATTTAAAAATGACTTTTAAAAAAGACATTGCTAAAAATGTAAATTTTGCTACTAAATTGGAGTTGTTCAGTAATTATTTGGATCGCCCACAAAACGTTGACGTAAACTGGGAAGTATTGATAGCTATGAAAATAAATAAATTCCTTACTTCAAGCATCAGCACGCAAATGCTTTATGATAATGATATTCCTGTTCCTGTAAAACGTGAAATTAATGGCGTAACAGTAGATGGCACAGGTCCGCGTTTACAATTCAAAGAAGTATTGGCCATTGGACTTTCTTATAAATTCTAAAAAATCAGAAAAGCATCAACTGATTTAATCAATATATTTACTTACAAAGATGGAAAATTACTTTACACAATTCGGTTTCACAAACTGAACTATCGATGGTGAAAATGCGTTTTCAGCGACAGCGCTAACTTCTTTATTCGTCAACCACAAAAAAATAAAGACTTGGCATACCAATCTTGATATGGCCTATGGCCTCTTAAAATTAGGCAATTACAAGATCATTTAAATCAATTAATAATGATTTTGCCTATAGCCTGTTTCCCGTCATTTGAAATCAATTTATAGAAATATAAGCCTTTGTCCAAGTTGGCAACGCTTATTTTTTGATTATTACTCCTAATGTTTTCTACGGATAACTTTTTACCTGTAATATCATCTATTTCTAAAAAAGCAGGGAATGAAATATTTCCATTTATATAAAATTCATCGGATGTAGGATTTGGAAAGACAACTACATTCATTACAACATAATTTGACATTTCATTAATTGCGGTTGAAATTAAAGAGCAATTGCTATATCCAAGTGTAGTTAACTCTGCCAATACGCTCGCACTTCGGTTACTAATAAAAGGCTTTAACCCGGGAGTGTTACCGATATTTGAATTAATATTCGTGTCAAAATCAGAATTTGAATACATTTTTTGATTATCCGCATACACATCATTTTTTATTTGGTTATATAGCGCATCGATCTTAGGGTTAAACACAGAAGGAAGAAAATCATTTGTGGCGAATGAACAAATTGTTTTAAGATACTTATCTTTATAAATAGCATTCGCCATCATACGTTTACAAAGTGGCCTGTCTGTTACCTGCGGCTCAATGTAAAGGACGCTTGTGGATTCAATTTGCGCAGGGGTACCAAATACATCCATTCCAAAAGCGGTACTTGCATCCCAAATAATCCATTCAAATTTATTGGTTGCTTTATTATGATATGTATAATAGTTGTGTACAAAACGATAAGGGTATGAATCAAAATCAATAAACAAATTGTAAATTGCCCAAGCTCCAATAAATGAGGGCGTATTCATCACCGCTTCAAGAGAATCGTAAAACTGACCGTTGGAAGTATTATTTATTTGTTTGGTTAAATTTTGTAGATCCGTCCAATCGTTTGTAGTTGTATTTGTTTTTAATGTATAGCAGTTATAATAATTAGAAATAGTTGAATTGTAAAATAAGTTTGCGCAAGCAGCACTTGATCCGTCACCCTTAAATAGATTACCTTTTTTATTACTAAAACGATCTTTTAAAAAAGTACTGTTTATCCTTTCTACCATAAGATATAATCCCCAATAGGTTCCGTTGAAATATAGTTTTGCATAATTTGCCCTTGGGGCATATAATCCTTTGGTTTGAGCAAAATCGAGAAGCAATTTTTCATGCATACAAGTTGCATCTTGATAAAAATTATTTAGATTTATTGAATTTAAACTATCGTATAACTGTGCAGGCCTATATTGATCTAAAGAAAATGTAACCGGTTTTTTATCTGTTGAATAATTGTAATAAGAAGAATTTCCTTTGAATTGAATTCCAACTGAATCAACCGTGACTCCATCTATAATAACTGTTACAGGGAGATAGGTTGATGTTCCATTGTTATCATCATTTACTTTATTATTTTTAAGTAAATTAAGATAACCGGCCTGAGAAAAAGTAACATAAATTGTATGTGTAGTATTGTTATTAAATAGATTATCACCTGCTGTATTTTGAGAAAAAATTGCAGTAGTCATATTCAATAACAGCACCAAGAAAAAACTAATTTTAGTTCTCATATTCCTATTTTATAAATGTGTAGAACACTAAGTTACAAAAATTTAAATTATTTTATAATAGCCAGTTCGTATATTTGAATGCAATTTACGTGAGATCATTTATCGCCATGCTATTTGCTTCTTTATTTTTGCTGCAATGCACAAGTAATCTATTGGTCATTGCTAATTATGGGTTCAATAAAGATTATATTGCAAAAAACTTTTCAGTTACCCGCGTATGAACAAAAAATCGAGAATAATTAACTGCTACAGAAAAAATTATGGTCGGTTTAACCTATAGTTTTAATCAACGTAACTATTTATTAAAATCAAAACAATAATCTAATAACTAAAACATGAAGACTATTTTAAAATTCCAAACAATAGCATTGATTTGCATTTCATCAATTTTATTCACCACAATTACTTCCTGCCAAAAAGAAGGTACGGGAGGAAACTCCACTATTATCGGATATGTGAAGCATCATGAAAAATTTATTCCGAATGCAACTGTTTACATTAAATATAATGCTACAGAATTCCCGGGAACAAACACAGCAAATTATGATGCATCAATTATAGCAGGAAGCAATGCATTGTACAAGTTTACAAATTTGCGAAAAGGTGATTATTATTTGTATGCTATAGGTTATGATGATGTTATACTAAGTCAAGTACAGGGTGGCATAGCCGTAAAGCTTAAATACAATAAAACAACCATTACCGATGTACCTGTTACCGAATAATTGAAATGAGATTGCCAATAGGACCTTTAACTCACACTTTGAGTTACGGGTTTAATTGGTTAATTTTATGATAAAATACAATCCAAATGAAAAAAATATACCTGTCTTCTTTTTTGATCGTTTTAGTCCTTTCTGTTTTTCAAACCAACAAAAAAAATGAAATAAAAAGTGTTGATACTTGCCCTGTTGCGACTAACTATTATGGGAGTTTAAAAAAAATATCAGCGGTACAATGTGCAAACATTACCTGCCATAGTAATTCAGGTACATGCGAAAGGGTTTATTCAGACTTAGCAATTGTTAACAGGAATGATTGAATGAACTGATTTTCAGAAAATGAAAAAAAAAAATTCCTCATTTTTTACAACTATAGTCGTTATAGTTGTTGTCTGCTTTAGTACCTGTAAAAATGATAAAGCTACACCTGATTACAATCAATATCCTAGTGATATAGGAAAAATTATTTTTACAAAATGTGCGACACCCGGCTGCCACAATGATGCAAGCAAGGGTGCAGCAGCTGGGCTATCTTTAGCCACTTGGGATAAACTATTTGAAGGTGGAAATGGAAGCGCTTGCGTAATACCATACCGAAGTGATTATAGTACACTTTTTTATTATACCAATACATTCCCTGATCTGGGTATAACGCTTACTCCTATTATGCCATATAATAAGGACCATCTATCACGAGAAGAAGTAACTCTTCTAAAAAAATGGATAGATGCCGGTGCCCCCAACAGTGACGGCTTTATAAAATTTTCTGATACTCCGAACCGGGAAAAATTTTATGTTACCAATCAGAATTGTGATGTTGTAACGATAGTAGATCAGGAAACATTATTACCTATGCGTTACATCAATGTTGGTAATTCAGGAGGAGTAGAATATCCACACAATATAAAAGTTTCACCGGACGGAAAATATTGGTATGTTATTTTCACCGCGGGAAATTCCTTGCAAAAATATCGTAGTAGTGATGACGCGTTTGTTGGCGAGGCGATAGTAGGTTTTAAAAATTGGAACACGATAACTATCAGTAATGATGGCAATAAAGCGTATGTAGTTGATTGGGAAAGTTCCGGTGATATTGCGGAAGTTAATTTGAATACATTTGCCGTAAATCACAACATTGGTTTTAATTATCCGCATGGCTCCTGTCTCAACCCTGCCGGAGATACGTTGTATATAACCCAAAATAGTAGTGCTAGTAATAAACTGTATAAAATTCCTGTAAATGACTTTTCCTCATTTCAATCAATAAATTTGTTTACTACACTTCCTCCCAACTTTTTGAACACACATGAGGTACTCTTTTCACCTGACGGAACAAAATATTTTGTCACCTGTCAAGGCACTTCGGAAGTGAGAATTTTTCAGCAAGGAACTGACCTATTACTTGCTACAATCCCTGTAGGCCTTATACCGCAAGAAATGGCTGTTTCCGCAACAAAAAATTATTTATTTGTTACTTGCCAAGAGGATACTACCACTTTTCCGGGGAAAAGAGGTTCTGTTGCTGTAATAGACATTACCAGCAATTCATTGATCAAAAAAATATATACAGGACATCAACCACATGGAATTGGAATTGATGACTCTAAAAACATGGTGTTTGTAGCCAATAGAAATCAAACAACGGGTGGGCCTGCTTCGCACCATAGTGGCGCTTGTGGAGGTAAAAATGGATATATCACATTTATTGACATGAATACATTAACTCTTGTGCAACAGCCAAACAGTACATCCGATAAAAAAATTGAAGTCTCTGTTGACCCTTATTCCATAGCTATACGTCATTAATGCCTGCTGAAAATAACTATACTGCTATTATCCTTTTCGACGGTATTTGTAATTTATGTAATTCATCCATAAGCTTTATCATTAAACACGATAAAAAAAATTATTTCCGCTTCGCTTCACTTCAATCCGAAAAAGGAAAAGAGTTAATTAAAAAATACACAATTGATAGTTCCAAAACCGACAGCTTGGTGCTTATTGAAAATAATTACACCTATATTAAGTCAACTGCAGCACTACGAATCACCAAACACTTAAATAAATTATATCCGTTATTTTACGGATTTATTTTTATTCCACCTTTTATCCGAAATTTTATTTATGACATTATTGCCCGTAACCGCTACAAATGGTTTGGTAAAAGAGATATATGTATAATTCCTGCCGATGAATTAAAATCTAAATTTTTGGAATAAATTTTATTAAACAATACTTATTATATAAGTACAGATAGTATCTTTAGAAGCCTGAAAAATCACCAGATGATTTATTAAAATAAAAAAACCATGAAGATCAAAACCATTTTGATAATTGTAGTTATTGCCGGAGCCTTATGGATGTTAAAATTTTTATTCTTTCCATCGCCATCTTCTACTCCTGCCGGACCACAACAAAATAAACCTGCGGCAAACCAAGTAACAGCTTTTATAGTTAAGCCCGAAAAGCTAGATAATACCTTGAATGCATCAGGTACTATTTTAGCAAATGAAGAAGTGGAACTTAAACCTGAACTATCCGGAAAAATTATTTCTTTACCATTGAAAGAAGGCAGTATTGTTCACAAAGGCGACCTTCTCCTAAAAATAAACGATGCTGATTTCCGCTCACAATTAAAAAAATTACAATTGCAATTTGATCTTGCAACTACCCAATTGAAACGTCAACAGGAATTATTAAAAATAAATGGTATCAGTCAGCAGGACTTTGATGTTTCGCAAAATGCCGTAAATACAACTAAAGCAGATATGGATTTTGTTGAATCGCAAATTGCAAAAACAGAAATACACGCCCCCTTCGGTGGTGTAGTAGGATTAAAGCATGTGAGTGATGGGAGTTACATTAGTGCAGGCACAAGCGTTGCAAATCTCTTACAAATAGATCCTGTGAAAATCGATTTCTCCGTTTCTGAACGTTATGCTTCGTATCTTCAAAAGGGCGTGAAAGTACTTCTTACTATTGATGGGATTAAAGATAAAATAGAAGGTGAAGTATATGCAGTAGAACCGAAAATTGATATGAATACAAGAACAATTCAAGTACGTGCCATTTGTCCGAATAAAAATGCAACTATTTTTCCCGGAGCTTTTGCAAACATTCATGTGCTTTTAAAAAATATTGATGATGCCATCATGATTCCTTCAGAAGCAATCATTCCCGAGTTAAGAGGAAAAAAAGTGTACACTATAAAAAATGGAAAAGCAAAACCTGTGATGATAGAAACAGGTGTTAGAACAAGCGACAAAGTACAAGTGTTAAACGGCTTACAAGTAGGTGATACGATTGTAACAACAGGCATCATGCAATTAAAACCGGATGCCGAAGTTAAAATAACGCAGTTAAAATAGATTTATGAATATCTCATCCATAAGCATTAACAGGCCTGTTCTTGCAATTGTAATGTCGCTGATAATTATATTATTTGGTGGCATTGGTTACAAATATTTAGGTGTACGTGAATATCCTTCTATCGATCCCCCCATCATTACAGTTCGTACCAATTATGCAGGAGCCAATGCAGATGTTGTTGAATCTCAAATTACTGAACCTCTTGAAAAAGCCATCAATGGTATTGAAGGCGTACGAACCATTTCTTCTGCGAGCAACCAAGGGTCGAGCAGCATTACAGTTGAATTTAATTTAGATGCTAATTTAGAAGCTGCTGCTAATGATGTACGTGATAAGGTATCACAAGCTATTCGCCAATTACCACAGGACATTGATGCTTTACCTTCTGTAACAAAATCAGATGCAAACTCAGATGCCATAGTAGCACTTACATTGCAAAGTGATACAAAAAATCAATTGGAAGTAAGTTCATTTGCTGAAAATGTTATTGCCGAACGGTTACAAACAATTCCAGGTGTAAGTACTGTTCAAATATGGGGGCAAAAAAAATATGCTATGCGTTTGTGGATGAATCCCTCTAAAATGGTAGCATACAATATTACACCACAAGATGTAAAACTTGCACTCGACAAAGAAAATGTAGAATTACCATCCGGGAAAGTTGCCGGCCTTAATACCGAATTAACTGTTAAAACAGTAGGAAAATTTATTACGGAAGATGAATTCAACAATATGATCATCCGATCTAATGGCAACCAGATTGTTCGTTTTAAAGATATTGGAACAGCGCAATTGGGCGCTGAAAATGAAGAAACTATTTTGCGGCAATCAGGAGTACCGATGATCGGCTTAGGTTTGGTGCCACAACCCGGAGCTAATTATATTGCTATTGCTGATGAATTTTACAAACGTGTTGATCAATTGAAAACCGATCTTCCAAAAGATTTTCATTTAGGCATTGCATTGGATAATACCAAATATGTTAAACGCTCCATTGCCGAAGTAAAAGAGACATTGATCATCGCAATTATACTTGTTGTATTAATTATTTATTTATTCTTCCGTGATTGGTTAGTTGCATTTCGTCCATTGATAGATATTCCTGTTTCATTAATCGGTGCATTTTTTATTATGTACCTCATGGGATTTTCCATCAACGTGTTAACATTGCTTGCAATTGTATTGGCAACAGGTTTGGTGGTAGATGATGGGATTGTTGTTACCGAAAATATTTTCAAAAAAATTGAAGGTGGGATGAACCCAATTGAAGCAGCTCACAAAGGTTCCAAAGAAATTTATTTTGCAGTTATTTCTACCTCCATCACACTTGCCGCTGTATTTATGCCTGTAATATTTTTGGAAGGTTTTGTAGGCCGCCTGTTCCGTGAATTCGGAATTGTAATTGCCGGAGCTGTATTGATCTCTGCATTTGTTTCACTCACACTCACTCCCATGCTCAATGCATACATGGTGCGTAAAACGCATAAGAAAAGTCGATTCTACGAATTAACAGAACCATTTTTTGAAAAATTAGTAAGTGGTTATCAGCAATCCTTAAAAAATTTCATGACGATGCGGTGGTTAGCATTTATAATTATTATAGCCTGCGGTATTTTTATTTTTGTTGTGGGCAAATTACTTCCTGCTGAACTTTCACCATTGGAAGATCGTAGCTGGATACGTTTTGCAATCACTGCCCCAGAAGGTGCATCATATGAATATACGGACGCATATATTCAAAAGCTAACAACTTTTGTAAATGATTCTATTCCTGAAAAAAATATAAACCTTACCGTTACAGCTCCCGGATTTACCGGATCAGGCGCTGTTAACACAGGCATGGCGCGATTGGTATTAACGGAACCGGGTGAACGAAAACGATCACAACAAAAAATTGCTGACTACTTAACAAAAGCAACAAAAGATTTTACAGAAGCAAAAACATTTATTATTCAAGAGCAAACAATCTCCTCAAGTGCAGGTGCCCGTGGTGGTTTGCCTGTTCAGTTTGTATTGCAAGCGCCTAATTTTCAAAAACTGAAAGAGGTTGTTCCTAAATTTTTAGAAGAAGCAAACAAAAGCAAAGTATTTCAAAATGTGGATGTAAATTTAAAATTCAATAAACCGGAATTAAATATTACTATCGACAGAGATAAAGCAAGAGCGGTTGGTGTTTCTGTAAGTGATGTTTCTTCAACACTGCAATTAGCATTAAGCGGACAACGTTTCAGTTATTTTAACAAAGAAGGAAAACAATATCAGGTAATCGGACAGTTGGCAAGAGCTGACCGTGATGAACCACTTGATCTTAAATCATTGTATATACGCAATAACAGAGGCGAATTGATACAATTAGATAATGTGGTGAAGATGCAGGAACAAAGCAGTCCGCCTCAATTGTTTCATTACAATCGTTATCAGTCGGCAACAATTTCAGCTGGGCCTGCACCCGGAAAAACAATTGGCGATGGTATTAAAGAAATGAAACGAATTGGTGACAAAGTTTTGGATGACTCTTTTTCTACGGCATTGTCAGGCGCTTCAAGAGATTATTCTGAAAGTTCTTCCAATATTTTATTTGCATTTATTTTAGCATTGGTAATTATTTATTTAGTGTTAGCGGCACAATTTGAAAGTTTCATTGACCCTTTCATCATTATGCTTACTGTGCCATTAGCAATATGTGGCGCTATATTATCATTATGGTATTTTAATCAAACCTTAAATATTTTCAGCCAGATCGGGATTATTATGTTGATAGGTTTAGTTACAAAAAATGGGATTTTAATTGTGGAGTTTGCCAATCAATTAAAGAAGCAAGGAAAAAATGTTAGTGAAGCTGTTTTTGAAGCTGCCGCCGAACGTTTACGTCCTATATTAATGACAAGCATTGCTACATCACTCGGAGCCATGCCAATCGCATTGGCTTTAGGAGCTGGAGCAAAAAGTCGTATGGCAATGGGAGTAGTAGTTGTTGGCGGTGTATTATTTTCATTGGTATTAACACTTTATGTGATACCTGCCATTTATTCTTATTTTTCAAGAGTAGATAAAAAAGAAGAGTATATTATTAAATCTGAAATCAAGGAATAATTATATATGAACCAGCTAACGCACACTTCTCGATACATTTCGCTTCGCTTCATTACTCGAAGTGACCATCGCGCGTCGTCATTTCGAGTAGCGGAACGCAGTGAAGCGTATCGAGAAACGTATGTAAGCTTAATCTTAAATAAATTTTTAAAACTTAAACAATTATTACTAATTATTTTATTGAGTTTTATATTTTCTGCAAACGCACAAACTTCTCAACTTACCATTGAACAAGCTTTTGCAACGGCATTAAAAAACAACTATGACATTGTGTTGTCTAAAAATTTAGCCGAACAAGCAGCAAATACTAATACTTTGGGCAATGCAGGAATGTTACCTACAGTAAATTTAAATGCGTCCTATTATTCCGCAACCAATGCTACAAAACAGGAATTTTCAAGTGGTTTAACCGTTGATAAAAAAGGAGTACAATCAAAGAACATCACTACAGGTGCTTATTTAACATGGACTGTTTTTGATGGATTAAAAATGTTCGCAACACGTGAGCGTTTAAAGGAATTGGAAAGTATGGGAATGTTGAACGCTAAAATTCAGATTGAAAATACATTGGTGGAGGTAACTTCCGCTTATTACAGTATTGTGATGCATAAACAAAAAATAAAAGGTTTGAAAGCAAGCATTGCTGTATCTGAAGAACGAATGAAAATCGCTCAAAAAAAGTTTGATATCGGTACTACTTCTAAAGTGGAAGTGTTACAAGCCAAAGTTGATTTTAATGCACAAAGATCAACGTTGATGCGTGAAAACACGTTACTGTCGGATGCTAAAGAAACTCTGAATCAACTATTACTATTACCTATTGAGCAGGATGTGGAAGTAAAAGATTCAATTCCATTGATGAATGAATACAAATATGAAGATCTCAAAAATGCGATCATCGCAAATAATTCGGATTTGTTGTTCGCACAAAAAAATATAGATGTATCAAAATTTATGATCAAAGAAGCGAAAGCATTGTATTATCCGAAATTAAATTTGAATGCTAATTATATTTTCACCAAAGCTCAGAACCAAGCTGGCTTCACCTTATTAAATCAAAATCTCGGATTGAATTTAGGTTTAACCGCAAGCTGGAATATTTTTAATGGACTAAATGATCTTACCAATGTAAAAAATTCAAAACTGAATTTAGAATATTCCAATTTACAGTATGAAAATTTAAAAACACAAACTCAGTTGACCTTAGTGAAAGCTTTTAAAAAATACCAGGATGATATTGCCATCGTACAATTGGAAGACGATAATAATAAACTTGCCAAAGAAAATTTAGACATTGCATTAGAACGCTTTAGATTAGGTGCAAGCAATTCCATTGAATTAAAATTAGCACAACAAAGTTTTGAAGATTCCATTAACCGCTTGTCGGATTCACGCTTCAATGCAAAAACTTCCGAAACGCAATTATTAAAATTGAATGGTGGAATAATTAAGTAATAGCACTTTTATTGCGAGACCTGCTTTTGCAGGACGAAGCGCTTGAGTGTATAAATTAAACTAAAATGAAAACCGAAAATATTATATTTTATACTGTAGCATTTCTTACCTCACTTTCCTTGCATGCACAACGTATTGACACACTAGTTATCAGCGAAATTAATTAATCATTATAGATGAAAATCAATTGACTCTATAACCTTTATTAAAAAGAAAAAATACTAGCAAAAAATTTGGCGCTTTTAATCGTCCACCAACGCAAAGCACCAAATAGTTACTCATAATAAAAAACAGGCAATAATTGCTGGTCGCCAATTTTTTTTCATAATTTTACAACAATAAAAACAAAAAATAATGAAAAAATTAATTCTAATTTTAACAATTTCTATTCTATTCATCTCGTGCCGTAAGGATATTATTAAAGTGAATAGTGACTATGAAGGAAATTGGACAGGCGTTGAGGATTCTAATTATAACGGAAGTAATGCACCCTCATATTATACAACTTTAAATATAGATTCACAAAGTAATTTGAACTATTGTAATTATTCAAGGGGTGAAAAAGGCTTACAATTTACTGGAACGGCTAAAATAAGGCACGATATAATACATGTACGAGGTATTTTATTTGGTCATTCATTCACAATTATTTCTCCACCTACTAAAATAAATTCTTCACCATATCTTTATCAGCCCAATCTTCATTGGGCTATGAAACTTAAGACACCAGATGGAGATTTAACTTTTTACAGAGAATAACTTTTATTCAATATTTCGGGTTATACATTAACGAGTTAAAAACCAACACAACCTCCATTTAGAAAGCTAACGCACTCCTTTAGTATTCTTGCATCCACACCGAGTATTGTAGCACCGCAAGTATAACCATTAACAACAAACAATGAATATACAAGCAGCAAAACTAGACTTGGTAGAAAAACTACTGGCGGTAAAAACAGAGTCCATCATAAAAAAGATCAATAAAATATTGGATAAAGAAATAATAATAGGATATACCACAGAAGGAAAGCCATTGACTAAAGAAGCTTACAACAAGCGACTGCAAAAAGCCGAAGAGCAAATTAAATCCGGCGATTATCTTACGCAAAAAGAAATAGAAAAAGAATCAAAAAACTGGTAGTGGAAACAGTAAAAATCATTTAGACCAAACAAGCTAGGGCAGCAGTAAAAAATATTTATGATTTTATAAAAAGAAATCCTTGCAAGGAGCAAAAAATGTAACATCCGATATATTGCAAAGCCCTAAAGCAATCTACTTTACTAAACAATATCAGTTAGATGATATTAACCCTGATTACCGAAGAATAGTAGTAAGAGATTACAAAGTATTGTATAAAGAAAGAAACAACACCATTCAGATAATGGATGTTATCAGTACAAGGCAATCTCCTGAAATAATGAAAAACAAATAAATCATACTCACCTCCTTTTCGCCCCACTAACAGCTTCTGCTGTCCAAGGATCTTCCGGCCAATGATGACGTTTGTAACGTATCTTTAATTCTTTACGTACTTCAGGATACGTATTTTCCCAAAAACTTTTTAAGTCTTGTGTAATTTGTACCGGCTTGTATCCGGGTGAAAGTAAATGCAATAGCACTTTTATTTTCCCTTCATTTACAGTTGGTGTATCCACTAATCCAAATACTTCCTGTAAACGAACTGCCAACACAGGGCTTATTCCATCGGGTTTATAATTCAGCGCTATCATTGATCCGCTTGGTACTTTTATTTTAGCTGGAGCAAGTTTATCTATGAGCTGAATTTGTTCCCATGAAAATAATCCGGATAAAATAGTATAGAAATCTAACTTAAAAAAATCATCCCTCTTTTTAATAGAATTTAAATATGGTGCAAGCCAATCTTCAACTGTATTCAATAAATGTTGATCACTAAGGTTTGGCCAGTCTTCGTTTTTCCTCCAAGCGATAACACTTTGTACACGAGCCTTCCAGTCCGTCACTAGTTCTGTTTGATTGAATAAATAAACGCCTTCTTTACGAACAACATCACACAATACTTTTTGTCGTTCTTCATCAGAAATTATTGAAATAGGCTTGCTCTCCAAAATAATATCACCAATTCTTTTTTCATTTCTTGCAATAAGAATTCCGTTTTGTGCATCTCATGAAATTACTTTTTGTTCTGATGCCAAATGATAAATATCATCCGGACTTAATGGTGCAGCAAGATAAATACGGCCTTCGGTTTTACCTGCATCCATGTGTGCTACCGCAAGGTATGTTTCATGACTGATGGGATCATGTTCATCTATTTTTGCAATTTTTCCATTTGCCAATCGATAACGATGGCTTTGTTCGCGTTGTTTAGCGATACGTTCAGGGTAAGCAGCGGCTACTAATTTTCCAACTTCATGATCAATGGGAGAAGAGTTATCCTGTGCCACATCAACTAATTTTCTCCACTGTGCGGCCATTCGTTCAATACGCTCCAACACATTTCTATCTGCGGAAACAAATTCTTTATTCCTCCATTTTCTCAATGCTTCAATTCTCAATGTAAGATTTGCTCCTGCATCTTTTCCTAATGGATCGCGTTCTTCTAATATGGCTGCAATATCTGTGGCTAAAGCAGTTAATTTATATTTTCGTCCCAGCAAAAGTAAATGTGCAATGCGAGGATGTGTAGGTAAACGCAGTATCTCTTTACCATGCTCCGTAATTTTATTTTCTTTTAATGCACCAAGTTCTTCCAATAATTTTTTTGCCTGACTTACGGCAGCCGTTGGTGGTGAAGTGAGCCATGTAAGTTTATTTATATCTTCAATTCCCCATTGTGCTAATTCAATAATTGTAGGAGCAAGATCAGCCTCCATTATTTCCGGACTACGATGCGCTAACAGATGTTGATGCGAAGCTTCGTTCCATAAACGATAACAAATACCCGGACCTAGTCGCCCGGCACGCCCCGCACGTTGCGTAGCCATATCTTGTGTAATACGAATAGTATCCAAACGTGTTAATCCCGTTTTTGGATCAAAACGTGGCGACTTACAATAACCACTATCTATCACTATTTTAATTCCTTCAATCGTTAAACTGGTTTCGGCAATAGAAGTAGCAATCACCACTTTACGTTTCCCTTGCGGATGTAGCAGAATAGCTTCCTGTTGTTTTTGCAAAGGAAGATCCCCAAATAATGGATGAATACTTATGTCTAAAATTTCCTGTTCTAAAATTTCAACAGTACGTTGTATCTCTCCTGCTCCGGGCAGAAATGCGAGTATATCTCCTTCTTGCGTTGCAAGTGCTTTACGAATTGCTTTTGCCATCTGAAGATGAAGTTGTGTATCATTTTCATTTGGTAAATAAAAATGATGAATGGGATATTGTCGCCCTGTACTAGTGAGTATTGGTGCATTACCAAGTAAAGTAGAAAGTGCTGAACCGTCCAAGGTAGCAGACATGATTAGAATTCTTAGATCTTCACGTAATACTTGTTGCAGCTCGCGAGTAAGCGCTAACGCCAGATCTGCATGCAAACTACGCTCATGAAATTCATCAAAGATCACCAACCCAACACCTTCTAATGTATTATCATTTTGTATCATTCGGGTAAGAATTCCTTCTGTAAGAACTTCTATTCGTGTTTGCCTATTTATTTTATTGTCAAAGCGAACTCTATACCCCACAGTGTTTCCAACAGGTTGATTGATAAGAACAGACATACGATTTGCAACCGCTCTTGCTGCAAGCCTGCGAGGCTCCAGCATCAGAATCTTTTTTCCTTTAAGCCATTTCTCATCCAAAAGTTGAAGAGGAAGAATCGTACTCTTTCCTGCACCTGATGGAGCTTGCAGTATTACAGTGTTATTTAAGTTTAAAGCGTTTTTTATTTCAGGAATAATTTCAACGATTGGAAGTGAATCGGCCATAGGAAAATGCTATCAATGAAAATATTGGTATTGTATAAAATAGATCAAGAAAGTATAAAAGTAGTAGTTTAATTTTTATTGAAAATTATGTTTGGGGTTACCTCACGTTCTCAACTACGCTGGAACTAACAACACTCAATCTACTGCGAAAGTAAACGATAAAAAAAATATCAGCAGCATTAATTTTAGTTAAATTTGCTTCCTCAAAATGAACAAATACATAAAACTCTACGAAACCTTTATAAACTGGCTGCATAACAAATTTACCGCACGTCAATTTCTTGTCTTTTCTAGTATATTAGTTGGCGTTACTGCCGGACTTGCTGCAGTAATATTAAAAACTCTGGTGCATTATATTCACCAAACTATTACTCATGATTATCATATAAAATATCAATATTTTCTTTACCTCCTTTTTCCAACCATCGGAATTTTACTTACAGTCTGGTTTATACAAAAATATCTGAAAGGAAAATTAGGAAGAGGAACTGCTAATATCCTCCGAGCAATTGCGAAAAAATCCAGCTTTTTACCAAAAGATCAAATGTATTCACATGTGGTTACAAGTGCACTTACTGTTGGATTTGGTGGTTCTGCAGGTTTAGAGTCACCAATTGTTATAACCGGTTCCGCCATTGGTTCCAATTACTCCAAAACATACAATATCAATTATAAAGATCGTACACTATTACTTGCATGCGGTGCCGCAGCAGGTATTGCAGCGGCGTTCAATTCACCCATTGCAGGTGTATTATTCGCGCTTGAAGTTTTATTAGTGGATGTTTCTATTACCGCTTTTATACCTTTAATTATCGCTGCTGCTGCCGGAGGCTTGCTTTCAAAAATTATTTTGAAAGAAAATATTTTGTTTTCGTTCAAACTAAAACAACCTTTCGATTATAACAATGTCCCCTATTATGTTATTCTAGGAATCCTTGCTGGATTTGTTTCTGTATATTATTCACGGGTGTATCTTAAAACTGAATCACTTCTTAAACCGAAAAAATGGAATGTTTATAAAAAAGCAATAATAGGAGGAATTAGTCTTGCGATCATGATCTTATTTTTCCCCTCACTTTTTGGGGAAGGATATGACAGTATAAAAACACTTGCCGACCTCAATCCTGGGAAAATATTTGAACATAGTATTCTTTCCAATTTTATTACAAGTAAATGGATCGTTGTGTTTTTAATTTTGATTGCCATGTTTTTAAAAACCATTGCAGCCGCAATTACTATAGGAAGTGGAGGAAATGGAGGGAATTTTGCACCTTCACTTTTTGTTGGTGCATATCTAGGTTTTGCATTCTCGGGTATTCTTAGTCTGCTTGGAGTATCAGATGCTCCTATAAGTAATTTTACGATCGTTGCAATGGCAGGAATATTAAGCGGCGTGTTTCATGCTCCTTTAACAGCAATATTTTTAATCGCGGAAATCACGGGAGGATATGAATTAATGATACCGTTAATGATTGTTTCTGCAATAAGTTATGCGGTATCTAAATATTTTGAACCTTACTCAATGGATACAAAACGACTTGCGAAAAAGGGACATGTTTTTACTTCTGATAAAGACAGAAATATTCTTTCATCACTTAGAACAACTAAATCAGTAGAAACAGATTTTCAACTTATTTCACCTGATGCAACGCTTGGTCAATTGGTTGAAGTGGTGGCACATTCAAAAAGAAATATTTTTCCGGTAGTATCAAATGAATTGCTTGAAGGAATTATTTTACTTGATAATATCCGCGAAATAATGTTCAAGCATGAGATGTATGACCAGGTTCTTGTAAAACAATTAATGCGCACCCCCCCAGCGGTTATTGCACCTGACGAAGACATGGAATCAGTAATGAAAAAATTTGATGAAACAAACGCATGGAATTTACCTGTAGTTAACGAAGGAAGATATATAGGATTTATTTCCAAGTCAAGTATATTTACTCAATACAGAAGTCGATTGATCAAAACTACTAGTGAATAAATCTATTTTTTTTAAATATTATTGATGATCTTCTGACCCTATGCAGATCAAAGCGATGTCCATAATACAAACGAAAGCTGCTTAACTTATAATCGAACGATGATTTCTTATCATTATTTACAAAATAATTATTTTCCATATAAGATATTCCAATAAAATAATTGCTTCGATTATATCCTATTGAAAACCGTGATTGCAATGATAATCCAGCGGCAAATTTTGTATGTGTTTGCTGATTATATGCATTGGTGCTGTAATACTGCTGAAAAGACAGCCCTGGCAAAGTATATAGGTTTAAGAACCAATTCCGGAAAAAGACAAATGTGTATGTATATCCAAAAGATAAGCCATACGTAATACTTCCTGCATCTTTAAATTGCACGGATGGATTAAAATTCTTTTTTAGGGTGTCCGGAAAAATAACTGAATCGGCATTGATCGCATATAGCGAAACAAAAGTTCCTAACAGAACTGATCCTGCACTTTTTTTTTGTCGTTGCGTTAAATTGTATGGTGCTGAACTTGAAAAGCGCTTATTATTAAAAATATAAACCAAATTTAATCCTATCAAAGTATTTTTAATATCAGGGCGGTAGATGGGGAAGGTTACGCCTGTGGTGTCATTCGGAATTTTATATTCGATGGTAGTATGAAATCCCTGATTATACCTGTAATACACATCGTATATAAAACGCCTGCTATTGGCGCTCGTTGAAAAAGATAGCTGCGTGGATTTTCCATATTTGTGATCATCATTATTTAATCCCGGCGGATTGAATTCAAAATCTACTCCTATCCCTCTGAACGTTAAACCCAAACCAGAATTGACGTTGGTGTTAATACCATATTCTAAAATACTTTGTGAAACATTATCTTTTATACTAAACTTATTATCCCGCATCACTCCTATTAATTTAATATTTAACCAATCGTGATAATCCTGGATATAATTGGTATCAATTTTAGGGGAAATATGGGAGCTGTCTTTTCCGTGATAATAGTTTGAGGAAAACAATCCATCAGTAATAAATACGAATAATAGAATGAGTAGGTAATTACGCATTTATTATTTTTTAATGTGCCTTCACAGGAAAAGTATAAATGGTGTTCATTTTCATACGAACACCATTTTGCACAGCAGGTATAAATTTTAATGCTTGTACCAGTTTTTTTACTTCTTCATCCACACCATAACCAACACCACTGATCACAAGTACATTACTTACAGTGCTATCTGCTTTTACATCAAAACTAAGAGTTACCTCTCCTTCAATGTATTTCTTTTTTGCTTCGTCGGAGTATTTTACATTATACAAAACATACGAGTATAACTCACTATCTCCTTTTGGATAAGATGGTTCAGTGTTGGTCACCACTTTTATATTTTGTTTGTCGGTGACGGGTTGCTGAGCAAAACCAAGGATCGAAAACAAGGGTACGCTTAAAACTAAAAATTGTTTTTTCATTTAGTATGGTTTTATTTGGTTGTCAGGATATCCATTATCAAAGATAATTTCTTTCTCAATATAAAACAGGTCGGTTGCTACTTTAAAGTCAGTCATCTTCATATCACGTATATTGATCGTCTGCCATTCGGTGGTAGGATAAATAAAATCAAACACATCTTTTTTCAATGTCACTTTTACCGGCATAGCAAAAAATGGTTGCTTTTCCCAATTTTCTCCTTCATCGAAAGCGCTTGCTCCGCCTAATGTATAACGGTACGTAATCTTCAGGTCTGTAAAATCTTCTTCAATATTGAGGCTCAGTTTAGGTATTGACATATTACGTAAATAAATATCAAAAATATTGGTAAGATTTATTCCTGATTTTTCAGTAATATAATTTTCTATGTCACGTGAATTAACGGTTTGATATTTGAATGTTTCCTGGATACCTCTTATAATTTCAAAGAATTTTTTATCATTATTAATTATGCTCCTAATAGTATGCAACAACAATGCACCTTTTGGATACATATCTTCGGAGCCTTCATTATTTAATCCGTACCTGCCAATAATCGGGGTTTCATTCGCAACTTTCTTTTTCTCTGAATTAATGTATTCCAGATATGCGTCATAACCATGCAAACATTCTATATACAATGCTTCCGAGTAAGTTCCAAAACCCTCATGTATCCACATATCAGCAATATCATTTGTGGTGATGCTGTTTCCCCACCATTCATGCGCCGATTCGTGAATGATAATATAGTCAAACTTGTAACCTGTTCCCGACATATCAAAACCTAAATATCCGTTTTTATATTTGTTACCATACGCAATACAACTTTGATGCTCCATTCCTAAGTAGGGCGCTTCCACGAGTTTATAACCATCCCGAACAAAGGGATACTCGCCAAATAATTTATAATAACAATCGAGCATGGGTTTTACCTGTTCAAATTGTTTTTGCGCTTTTTCATAACTATCCGGCAACACATAATAATCTAGTGTAAGCGTATCCTTAAAAGAAGGATTGAAATACGTATCGCTAAAGTGTTTGTATTTGGCTATGTTGAGTGTTACATCATAATTATTTATTGGATATGAAACATACCATTCGAATTTAGTCCAGCCATCTGGCAAAACTGTTTTTCCTTTTAATCTTCCATTTGAAACTTCCTCCAACCCCGGCGGAACGGTGGTACGTATCAACATTTCTAGCGGTTCATCACTCTGATGATCCTTACAAGGCCACCATAAACTTGCTCCTGTTCCCTGACATGAAACTCCTACAAAAGGGTTTTCTTCTTTATCTTTCGACCATGAAAATCCTCCATCCCATGGTGGTTTTTTTGCTATTTGAGGATTGCCTGAATAATAAATTTTTAATTTTTGAACACTACCTTTTCGTATCGTATCCTGAAATGAAACGAATACAGCATTATATAAACGTGTGTATTGCAATTGCTGATCGTTACATTCTATTTTTTCGATCTTCATATTTTCAAAAAGATCGATTTGTAGTTTCTGAAAATCAGTTACAGCGACAAACTTTACAGTGTTGCTTCCTGAAATAAATTTATTATCGATATCCACTTTAATATCCAAGTCATACAACAATACATCGTAACATGCACGAAGTGGAGATAATGTTCCACGCAATGTGTCCGCTTTTTTAAATTTTTTTTCTTGCTTAAAATTAAGCTGCGCAAAATTTGTCAGCACGAAAAACGAAAACAGGGAAAGGATAATTATTTTTTTCATATATATTTCAATCAAATTGTTCGGGTATATAATAAAGTTAAATATGCCGTAATTGCGAGGAACGAAGCAATCTCAAAAATAGAGCTATTTATCAGATTACTTCGTTCCTCCCAATGACGTTCTAAATTAGCATTTTGAATCCGAGTAATTTTATTTACAATTAAAAATTCTTTTGCTCATTGCGGCGCCATCACCAAGGGCTTCAGCTCTTTTATAATCTTCACAAGCTTGTTCTTTTTTACCTTGTAATAATAACAGATCAGCTCGTGCCATCATAGCTTTTATATCATCAGAATTAACTTCAAGTATTTTTGAATAATCATCAATCGCTTCATTATAATTTTTTGTTGCCGCTAAAAGAATCGCTCTTTTTTCAATGAGTTTTATATTATCCGGTTCAATAGTTAATGCCCTTGTAAGATCAGAAAGTGCGCCGATCACATCATTCTTTGAAGCCCGCGCTATTGCCCGCTGATCATAGGCATTAGTAGCCTTTGGATTTATTTCAATGGCTTTGCTGTAATCTTTCAACGCATCTTCATACTTTCCAAGTAAGTCGTACGCATTAGCGCGATGAATATACGCTTCCCAATAATCAGGTTTAATTTGTATCGCATGTGTACAGTCATCTATCACTCCATTATAATCAGGCATATCATATTCGGCCAGCGAACGGATATAGTATGCCTTTGCATTGCTCCCATCAAATTTCAATGCTTTTGTACAATCTTCAACAGCTCCCTTGTGATCACCTGTTTCATCTCTGATTTCAGCTCTTAAAATAAGCGCGGTCACATCATTCGGTTCTAATAATAAACCTTTGTCATAATCTTTCAAGGCATTCTTTTTACCTCCAAGCTGTTTATATTCCAATGCCCTGTTAAAATATGCGGATGAAAAATCAGGATGAATAGAAATTAATTTAGTCAGTATTGTTATCCCTATTGAATCTTCACCTAAAGCACTCAACGAAAATGCTTTATTAATGTATGCCATACTATACTTAGGATTTATAGCAATCGCTTTATCAAAATCCTTTATCGCTTCATCATATTTTTTTTGCAGGCTGTATAAATAACCTCTGTTGTTATATGCTTCGGCCAACTTGGAATTTAATTGTATTGCTTTATTATAATCGGCTAAGGCTTCATTGTATTGTTGCAATTCAGAGTATGCGGAACCACGATTAATATATACTTCCGTTTTTTTAGGATTGAATTCCAACGCCTTTGAATAATCAGCGATGGCTGCATTTATATTTCCCATACTTGCAAACGTTATTCCTCTATAAAAATATGCATCAGCATTTTTAGGTTGGGTGGTAATTATTTCATTAAAATTTAATAATGCTTCTTTATATTCTTTTTTCGCGAATAATGAAATTCCTTTTTTCATTAAGGCATCCACATTAGTTTGTGCATGAATTAGCAAAATGGAAAAAATAAAAATAAGTGATACAAAAAGTCTTTTCATTAAGGATATTTTATTCAAAATAATTGTTATGCCACCACTTTCTCGACTGAGCGAAGCCAAAGTACTCGAAATGAACCTTGGAAAGCAATCTCATTCTTGTGCACATTCTCTTTTTAAATTCTTTGCTCATCAGATTACTTAATTACGCTGCGCTTCATTCGCAATAACGCACTGGTTATTAATCCACATAATAAATATAAAAATAAAAAACGCCTCTACAGGATTGCAGAGGCGTTTTAAAAATATTAATTCAACTTAATTTGCTTTAACAATTTTTTTTGTTTCAACAATAGTTCCTTCTTTGTAAGTACGGTAAAAATAAATACCGGCAGGAAAACCCGTGAAGTCCATATCAATCTTTGCTTCAGTTGCTGAAAGCTCCATTGATTTTACTTTTTCCCCGATTACGTTAAATACTTCAACTGATTGGATGCCAGCGTATTTAAGGGTTACTTTGTCGCCGAATGGATTAGGATAAGCGCTGGTTAATAAATTGCTGATAGGCTCTGATATGCCTGTAGCAGAAACATTAAAGTAACCATACATACCACTGGGCGGGGTTAAGCTACCATGAAGGCTACATTCGTAAGCATAATAACCTGCAACCTTTATTTTATAACCATAGGTTTGGCCGGTTGTTAAATTTGTTGTTCCAGAATTGATTGGAGCAGCGCCAGTGGGGACAGAGCTAGCTGGTGTACTGATACTCATTATATTATGAGTTCCTGATTGTACTGTCCAGGTGATAGAATCTCCTATTACCGCTCCAATGAGATTTTGGGGAGTGAAATTAATAGACCCTCCAGGACCAACAATAACATTCCAAGTAGTAGCTTTGACGTTTAGGCTTAAAAAAACAAAGGCAGACGCAAAGATAAAAGTGTAGATTTTTTTCATATTTTATGTTTTAAGGTTAATACTAAATTAATTTATACTCTTCAAAAGTACAAATTATTTACGAATATCTTTTATTTAGGTTTTTTTAATAAAAAAGGGTGGTTTTTGGCTATATTACTATAATGTTAATCAAACCCCTCACTAAAAAATTCACTTACGGAAATATCTAAAGCCTGAATAACTTTCATCAAATTTTTATAGGTGATGTTCCCAACACCTTTTTCATAGTTTCCATACAGTACACGAGGTAGTTCATTGTCGTATGCAAAGGTTTCGAAACTTGTATACCTATTTTTAATGCGCAATGCCCGCATTCGTTTTCCCAATTTAATAAGATCAGGATTTAACCCTTTTGAGGTTTTATCCTTTTTTTTCTTCTTTTTCATCAGAACAAAAAAAGAACAAAAAAAATGTATATGTAACATTATATATAGAAACTCCATATAAAAAACACTATATAAAATAATCAAAATTTATTTGCTAAAACATTTTTAAGAACTATATTTGCCTGCTTATTAAACCAAAAACCAAATACTATGACTATTTCAAAACAAACAATTCTGTTACTTTCATTAATTTGTATCAGCAAATTTTCAATTGCACAGTTCACTGGTACTAATCCAATACAACAGGCCAGTGCCGGTAATGTAGCCATTGGTTTTCCAGCTTACACACCACTTTCTTTATTGCAGGTAAAAAATGGTAGTGTTTTATTTGATGGAACTACCGGAGCCACTCCCATTAGTGGTTCAGGGACAAGAATGATGTGGGTACCTGCTAAGTGGGCATTCAGAGCTGGCTATGTGAATAGCACTCAATGGGATGCGGCAAATAATGGAGAATATTCTTTTGCATTCGGGGCTAATCCAATAGCCAGTGGAGCGCTTTCATTTGCAGTTGGATTAAATTGCATTGCTTCAGGTACTTCCTCTTTTTCTTTGGGAACTGCTAATAATGCCCAATCGTACTCTTCCTTCGTAATCGGTCAATATAATGTTACTAATCCATCATATAATGGAGGTACTTGGGTAAATACAGATCCTTTATTTGTAATTGGAAATGGAAATCCCACACCCTCCAACGCATTAACGGTATTAAAAAATGGGAATACTGGAATAAGCATTCCAAATCCAATGGCTAAACTTGATATTTATGAGCCAAGAACTACCACTCCTCTTAATACTGCATTAAAAGTAGGCGCCTATATGAATAACCCTAATTCAGGAACAATAACGTCCTAAACGTTTTTTAATTAAAGTAAACCTATTGATTTGATTGCAAATAAAGATAACCAAGATGCAATTTTAAAAAAGAACCCCTTGTATTAAATTTTTAGGAGGATCGTTGTGTTGCTCAAATGGTTTATC
>JBBSPS010000030.1:0-26784 GCA_038258655.1 Bacteroidia bacterium | reverse complement strand
GTCTTGTTGAAATGAGAATAATCCCTCACACACGGGCTTGGCCGATTATTGCCCATTACAACAAGAAAACATCATTAACAAGCTATATTTTAAAAATAATTGATAATAAACTTGCATTACAACATAGAAGCAATCTCAAACGGGCATTTGAATGAGCTTCGTGCCTCGCAATGAACGCGGTAACAAAGTCTTGTATTTTATTTAATTTATACACCCAATTTAATTTATATAAAATCTATTTGTAAAAATTTAGAAGAAAAAATTTCTTATTTAAACAAATTTTTTCAGCCATTCTATGGCTTCCGTTTCATCATTAAACATTTTAGCAGGGTAAGGTGGCGATTTGATACTAAAAAATAAATTAGCCAGCATTTTACCAAGCGCTGATTTAGAAATCATCGCTATTGCTTTTACAAATTTAGGAAATTCTATAGAGACGTAATCACGTACTTCCTTTGTTGATTCACCGGAATTAGTAACATCAATTAGCATGCAAATTTTTTTTTCACCGATCACTTCCTTAAAATCCTTAACATTTTTTTTTACTTCTTCTAATGTTTGCGGTGGTGTTTTTTTTGAAATAGAACAAAGTATTCCATTTTCATCAAACCAAAAAGTGGAGGTTGGCCAATCATATACTTTTATATTGGGGGATGGTTTCATAGGGCAAAAAATTAAAATAGCTTTATATGAGTGCTTTTATTTTTCTTTTTGGGGTAATTTAACAATCGTTAGCCAAAAATTTTCTATTGAACGTATCACGTTTATAAACTGATTAAAGTCTACCGGTTTAGTTATATAACAATTGGCATGATGTGAATACATATTCAAAATATCTTGTTCCGCAGCGGACGTAGTAAGCACAATTACAGGGATACACATCAGGTCAGGATCTGATTTAATTTCCGCCAACACTTCCCTTCCATCTTTTTTAGGCAAATTAAGATCGAGTAAGATAATATCGGGAGTAACAGCGTCTGCATATTGCCCTATCTTTTTTAATAAGAGCAGGGCTTCTTCTCCATCTGTTACAACGCTTAAAGTGTTTCGTATTTTTCCTTCTTTGAGTACTTCTTTGGTAAGCCGTATATCACCGGGATTGTCTTCGACCAATAATATATTGATGCCTGACAAATTTTCTTTAGTATTCATGAGCCTCTTTTTAATGGATGGAATGGACAATCCTTTTATTAATAGGGCTTAATTTAACGAGTATTGCTCCTGAGGGTATTGTATTTTCGGTGAACACAAGATAATAAAAGGTGAACATAAAAAAATAAGAGTTGCAATTTCTTTACAGCAAATTTAATTTTTTCATAAAACTCTCTCTATACATTGCTCCCACAGGGATAAGCTTGCTATGTATAGAGATAATGGTATCCTCCACGGAAGTAATATTATCCATCGCCACTATATAAGAACGATGTACGCGAATAAATTTATCAGGAGGGAGCTTACTTTCAATGACTTTTAAAGTCAGGTGTAAAACAAATTTTTGATTTACCGTATTAATTGTCAAATAATCTCCCGCAGCTTCTATCCATAATATATCTTTAGTAAATATCTTGGTCAATACAGAATTGTATCTAACAAAAAAATATTCTCTTTCTGATAAGATGGTATTTGTTTTTGAAGTGTCAAAAATTTCTTTGGCTTTACTAGACGCCTTTATAAATCGGGCTAATTGCAATGGCTTTATGAGATAATCAACCACATTGTATTCAAAAGCATCCAATGCATATTCTGTATGCGAAGTGGTAAGAATAACAAGTGGCGGTGCATCCAACCATTTGAGTAATTCTATTCCGGTCATTCCAGGCATCTCTATATCGAGGAACATTAGATCTATTTTTTCTTCTTTCAACACATCAATTGCTTTTACAGGCCCCTCACAAATCTTTACAAGATTAAGATAGTCGAGCTGATCGATCAAATGCTTCAATGCATGCCTGGACATTTCTTCATCATCAACAATGATACAATTCATATATTAAAATTTTGGCTAATATACTAAAGTTACTAAATCAATGCCCGCTTCAAATATTTATTTCCAAAATAACCCTATAGTGCGTGATCAGGAAAAACCCCTTGCTGATTTTATTGAAAATAGGAAAGGCTTGATGGAGCAGATTGATGATATCTTGGTAATAGCAATACGGATGTAATACCGATACGGTATCTGTTATAGTCCAATAGTTTTTAGCATAACAGCTACTCTATCGGCATTATACAATTTTACATGGACTACTTTTTTATGTAAGTATTGGTATAAATTAATTTTCCTTTAGCTGTTTATCGAGGATCGCTAAGCCTTCCATAAATGAATGTGGATGATAACCTAATTCCTTTTTTGCTTTATCAATTATAAAACCTGTGCGTAGCGGACGCTTCGCGGCTTGGTTCAACGTGGTTGATTTTGATGGAGTAATTAATGATCTGTCTAATTTCCAAAAATCTGCCACTTGGTAAACCAACTCTAAAACGCTTAATGTTTTTGGCCCTGATAAATGGTAAATACCTGTAGCGCCTTTGTCTGCAATTAAAATACAACCATCAGCCAAATCTTCGGCCAATGTTGGAGAGCGAAATTGATCATCTACCACATTTATTTTTTGTCCTTTTGTTAACGCATCCTTTGCCCACAACACAATATTGGAACGGCTCATGTTATCTACAATTCCATAAACAATAATGGTACGGGCGATCGCCCATTTTATTTTACTTTTCTCTATAATTTTCTCGGATTCATATTTCGAAAGCGCATAATAACTTTGTGGATTTGGCGCATCTGTTTCTACATATTCACTTCCTTTTTCTCCATCAAAAATAAAGTCGGTACTTAAATGGATCAGCAGGGGTTTGCCCTCCCCCCTGCCCTTTTCCATAGGAGAAGGGTTTTCCAGCACCTCAATTATATTTTGAACAGCAGTAACATTCAATGCCCAGCATTCATCGCGTTTTGTTTCACAGGCATCTACATTGGTCATTGCCGCAGTATTAATTATCACATCGGGTTTGTATTTGGAAAATATTTTTTCTACTGCTGTTTTATTAATAATATCAAGTGATTCATAAAGATAACCATCCTGTTTGATCAACCTGTTTGCACCAAGTGAGGTCGCAATTACCTTGACATCGTCGCGCTTAATTAAAGCATACACTAATTTCTGGCCAAGTAATCCATTGCTTCCTGTGATCAAAATTTTTTTCATGTGAGGGAGGGTTTTACACAAACAATTCTTTCAATTTGCCGATCTGTTCTGTTGTACCAAGTACAAAAAGTTTCGCATCAGGAATAATTTTAGTGTCGGCACTTGGGTTAATAATATACTCACCCTGAGCGATTTTAAAGCCGATAATATTTGCTCCTGATTTATTTCTGACTTCTAATTCGCGGATTGTTTTATTTTGAAATTCCTGAGATAAATTTTCAAATGTGATCTCTTCCAATCGAATATTATCTGTACCCTGGCCTGTAATGTAATCAATAAATTCCATCACATCAGGTTTCATCACCAAAGATGCCATGTGTGCACCGCCCAGTTTATCAGGCATTATCACATTATTAGCTCCGGCAATTTTTAATTTTTTATCGGAATTGTCTTCAGATGCCCGGCTAATAATAGTTAACTTATGATTTAATGTTCTTGCGGATAGCACAATAAATAAATTATCTGCATCCACAGGCAATGTTGTTATCAATGCTTTTGCTTTTTCAACACCCGCTTTTAATAATATTTCATCAATAGTGGCATCACCTTCCAACACTAAATTAGAATATTTATGTGTTATTGTCGCTACAACTTCTTTTTGTTTTTCGATCACAACAAATCGTGTATTGTGTTTTTTTAATACGTGTGCCGCTTGTCTTCCATTTCTGCCAAAACCGCAAACGATCACATGATTCTCTAATTTATCTATTGCTGCTGACACTTTTAATTTTTTAAAATATTGATTAAACTCTCCATCAACTACGTATTTTGAAATGGACGTAACTGCATAAGCAAATGTACCAAAACTTGTGATAATTAAAAACGCGGTAAATAACTTGCCGCCTTCACTTAAAGGGTGTACTTCCTGGAATCCCACCGTTGCAACGGTTATCACAGTCATATAAAAAGCATCCAAAAAGTTATAGCCCTCAATAAGTATGAAGCCGGCAATACCTATACATACAATTAATACAAGAAGCGCAAGTGGAATATAAATTTTGGAAAAATGACGGAACACAAGGATATTTTTTTATTGTTGAATTGCTAGATTGCTAACTGTGGTTAAAGGTCCCAAACGCTTCTGCGCTTGTTACGCATAGGCTTAAAATATTTTTTATTCTCCAAAATAAATGCCATCACAAAATAAAGAATGATAGGCGACCCAACGGTAAAAAATGACAGATATATAAAATACATGCGGATTTTGGTAGTGTGGATACCCAATTTTTTTCCCCACCATTCACATACTCCAAACGCTTGTGTTTCAAACCAACCTTGTATTTTTTTTATCATTTTTTTAAGTTTGAAACTAAATTAAGAATTTTTTAGCAGATAATTACCAATGGGGCAGCTTAAACATTTTTTATAATTGCAATGCTCCATCTTCAATTGCAGCAACCCTTGTGTTGAATAGGCAGTTTTAACAGGTAATTTCAACGTTTCCCATTTTCCAATTATCGAATTATTCTCACCGTTAATTTGCTCTAAAAAGCTCAAGGCCCTGTCAACGTATTTAAGCTCGCCCTTTTGCTTCCCATAAACAAACAAAAACGGGATCACTGTGTTAATAATGATATTATTTACAGCGTCTTCACCCAAATGTTTTGTTTTTAAAAGTGAACTTTTATCAAAAACATAATGCGTGTGCCAATATTCTGAAACATCCACATTCATCAGTTTTTTCAGGTCATCGCATTTTTCCGTTTCAATAATTTTTGAGAATAAATGCGTGGAATTAAAAATTAAATTTGCGAACTGAGCGATGCGGATTGTAGGAAAATTAACAGGGCGCAAACGCAGAAACTTCCATAAATATGTATCAAGGGGGTTCAATTTGAATTTTTGTTTTAAAAAAACATATTCATTTTGTAATTGTTGAGGATACTTGTCCTCCAAGTGTTCATTCAAAAAACCTGCCTGTCCGAAAAGCATGGCTTCAATTTGCAATAAACTACTTTTATGTTTTGCAAGTACAAGAGAAGGTATTGATTTTGCAAGCAATTCAAATGGTTCTGCATTTGTTTTAAAACCGAAACTGCGTGCAAGAAGCTGGTAAAATGTTTCTTCCAGGTTATTATTATTTAACAGTAAACTGTCGCTTATTGATGTTGATTTACGTTCCAATCGTTCTAACAGCAAACGATCAATTGTACTATTTATAATCAATTGCGGAACAGCTGAAATTTGTTTTTCGCAGGGTATCCAGTCGCTGCTTGATTTAAAATTCAGGTAATTTTGATACATTTTTTTATCCAAACGATCTTTCAGTTCAATAGTGGGAACTGCTTCGCCTGAAACCCTGTAAAGTTTTTTATCGGCATTATTTACCACATGCAGGATAATATTATCATACGCTTTATCTTTTTGATGAAAATGTTTTTGCCAATCACTTGAATCAGTATGGATCTCCACATTGCCTGCCCATAATGTATTTCCTACTTTTATTTTGGCATTAAAAAAATCGGGGCCGGCATCAAAATTATGATCGCCTACTTTTACAATTTCTATAATTTCACCTGCTGTGGTTTTTAAACCCAACTGATCAAACAGTCTAAATTTCCATATATAATGAAGGAATTCCTCGGTCATAAATTTACAACTTTATCTTTTGACTATGATTTAATGACTCTTCTGCAAAGTGATTTGATGGCGGGGTCTTAATTGGACAAAGAAACGCAAAGAAAATGATTCATAGAAATTTTTTTCGCGGGCATTCCTATAAAAAGGATCTATTCATTTTTTTACTGATTTTACATTTAATTCGAGTGAGGCCGTTTTAATAAAAACAGCAATTGTTATTTTTATTTTTTTCGGCTTTAAAAGCCCATTCTTTTACCTAATTTTTTATCGCCCGCAAAAAAATCATTGTTACGTTAGAAGGCTGTACTTGCGCCTAAAAACTATATACTAACCTGAGTTCGGTTAATAAAATGAAACAATTTTGGCTAGTAAAAGAGTTTTAAAATTTATTGACGCAATTCCTCGCAAAAGGTCCTTCCGGTATATTTCTACACTAAAACAACATACTATCACTTCCTTTCTCTCTTTTAGTTTTTTTCGGAAACTACATCTTAGTTATTTTGCCTTCTAATAAAAAAATATGACTTCTAACTATATGTTGTATAGGAAGATCATTAAATTTATTATCACCCATCCAATATAGTAAAGTACATGTTTTACCTTATGTATTGCGTTCTATTACATTCTGTTCTACACAAACATGACCTCTACAAATTTATACGAAATAATTTTGAAAAATGCCTTTTGTTTATTAAATTCGTTAAAATTTATCTTAAAAATCATGAAAAAAAACTTTCTTACTATCGCATTGTTGTGTGTCTATTATTTGTTACCAGCGCAAACAAAAATTTCAACAGAAGTTGAAGTAATAAAATGTTCTAGCTTTTCTATTTCAAAACCCTTGAGCGAATTAATCCAATCATCCAGTTTTGATGAACTGGAAACAAAAGATAAAAAAGAAGTTGAAATCCATCGTATTCATCTTCCAAATCAAAGCAGAACCGCTGAACCCGGAGCCAATGATGCAATAGCTCAACAAACAAATGGAACAAAACAAATGGCTGGCCCAATTGCCAATTGGCAAGCTTTATCCGGATCAGGTTATCCACCAGATCCATCAGGTGCTGCAAGTGCAAATTATTATTTTCAAGCAGTTAATACTCAGTATCGTATTTTTACAAAAACCGGAGGAACAGTTACCAACGGTGGTCCTTTTAATTTAAGTACTTTATGGGCGGGCAGTAGTAATGCCGGCGATCCTATTGTGTTATATGATAAATATGCCGATAGATGGTTTATCTCACAATTTAATGATCCCGACAAATTTTTAATTGCCGTGTCTACCAGTCCTAATCCTTTAGGAACTTATTACACATATACATTTATTCCTAGTGCCGGACAATTTCCTGATTACCCAAAGTTTTCAATTTGGTCAGATGGTTATTATTTTACAACAAATGTTGGTTCTCCCTATAAACTCGGAGCAATGGACAGAACAAAAATGTTAGCAGGTGATAAAACTGCTACCATGATTTCCTTAACTGTTCCAGCAACTCCAAATGCAGGATTTTTTGCACCACTCCCTGCTGATGCTGATGGGCAACTACCTCCAAATGGCACACCATGTCCTGCTTTTACGCAAGTTGATGATACTTGGTCTACCGGAGGAAAAGATCAATTACGAATTTTTAAAATTGCAATCAACTGGACAACACCCGCAAATTCAGCTATTACATTGGATCAAACATTATTACCAACAGCTTTTAATGTTGATTTCGATTCGAATTGGGATGATATACCGCAACCTAATTCATCACAAAAACTAGATGCAATAAACGGAGTATTAATGTTTAGAGCGCAATACAGACGTTGGACTGGGTACAACTCCGTAGTTATTGCACATTCGGTAATTGTAAATACTACTACTAAACAAAGCGGCATCAGATGGTATGAATTAAGACAAAATAGCTCAACCAACGTTTGGTCAATATATCAACAAGGCACCTACGCTCCTGATACCGATTTCCGATGGATGGGAAGTATATCAATGGACGACAATGGAAGTATAGGACTTGGTTATGCTGTTTCAAATAGCAGTTCGGTTTCTCCATCATTACGATATACCGGAAGAAACTCTTCTGATCAATTAGGAAAAATGACTTTTGTTGAAACAAGTGCTATTGTTGGGTCTGGGGCTCAAGGTGGCAATATCAACCGCTTTGGTGATTATTCACATACCTCCCTTGATCCAGATGGTATTACATTTTGGCATACCGGTGAATATTTTAGTTCGGGCAATGTTCGTACCAGAGTATTTTCTTTTCAAATTCCTTATGTGGCTACAGGTATTAATGATGAATTTGTAAAAGCAGACATGACTGTATTTCAAAATGAAAATATTTTAGAAGTAAAGGGAATTCGTTTGCCAAACAATACTGATATTCAGGTAGATTTATTTGATATCAACGGAAAAGAAATTTCATCACAAGTTGTAAAGCCAACTAATAATTCATTAGAAACTATTATTCCTATTTTTGGATTAAGTAAAGGAGTTTATTTGGTAAGGATTGGAAATTTACAATTTCAAAAAGTTAAAAAAGTAATCATTAATTAATTTCACATGAGTATGCGTTTTTTGTTTGTGATGATTTATTTTTCATTAGGAGTAGCTTGCAAAACACAAAAGCCTCAAACGCCTACAAATAATAGTTCGGCAGATGTTACGAAAGTACCAGAAGGAACAAAAACTTCAGAAATTAAAGATTCACTTACAGTTGGCAAAGTAACATATTTACTTAATAAGGGAAATTGTGTTACCGTTATTATTCAAAATAAGGAAACCGAAACAGATAAAAAAATAATTATAATTCCCAAAGACCCATTACCACCTGATTTGGATAAAGAAGGTGCATTAATAAAATTTAATTATCGACTATTGAGAATGAAAAATTCGGAAGGCTGTTTACAAGGTATTCCGGCTGCTTTAACAGATGTAGTGAAAAAATAAAATTAAAAAATTACTTAGATGGCAAAAATTACTAAACCACTTCTTCTGAGTATTTCTACAATTTTTATTGTTTTGATATCTACACCTCTGTTTTCTCAAGCACCATTACCTGTTGGTTTTTCTTTGGAAGAATTAGAAAAAATGCAACGTTCAGAACCTGAACCTTTTTATTCACCATCAGGTATTACTACTCCACCTGCAGGCCCAGTGAGAGCCATGGCTCAATGGGAGGAAATTCAAGCATTAACAATTACCTGGACGTCTTATCAATCCGTATTACGAGATATTGTGAAAGCTGCACGCCAACAAACACAAGTATATATTGTTTGTGGAAGTACATGTAGTGGCAGTACCGATTCTGCTTCTGTAAAATCATATTTAACAAGTGGCGGAGTTCCGCTTAGTAATGTACATTTTTTGTATGCCGCATGTAATAGCGTATGGACACGTGATTATTCAGCTAACCCGTGTTATTTGAATGATGTAGATTCTTTAATTATGGTTGATTGGAAATACAATCGCCCGCGAGCTGCAGATGATACCGTTTCCCATTCATTAGCAAGAGCATTAAAGGTTCCATTATATGAAACTACACAAGGTTCAAACACACTTGTTCATACAGGTGGTAATTATATGTCGGATGGATTAGGAACTGCATTTTCTTCTAAATTAGTTTTAGATGAAAATACTTCTAAAACAGAAACTCAGATTAATGGAATCATGAAAAGTTTTATGGGTATTAACCGATATATAAAAATGACGGTATTGCCTTATGATGGAATCCATCACATAGATATGCACATGAAATTATTAAATGAAGAAACACTACTGATCGGAAAATATCCTACAGGTACTGCTGATGGACCACAGATAGAAGCCAATCTGCAATATGTATTATCAAATTTTAATTCAACATTTGGCACGCCCTATAAAATTATCCGCATCCCTCAACCTCCTGATCAGCTGAATAGCAATACGTATCCAGATAATAATGGTAATTATTTAACGTATACTAATTCCAGTATAATAAATAAAACTGTTATCGTTCCACAATATTATGCTCAGTATGATACCACAGCTTTGCGTATTTTTCGTGGTGCAATGCCGGGATATAATGTTGTTGGAATAAATTCTAATTCAACAATTTCCGCAAGTGGATCATTGCATTGTATCACCCATTCAGTAGGTGTTACAAACCCTTTATTAATTGTGCATCAAAATTTGCCGAACACTTCTAATACAACTACACCATATCAAGTAAATGCTCGCATTCAACATAAAACAGGAATACAAACAGCAACTCTTTATTATACAAATGATACTACACTTGGATTTTCAAGTGCAACAATGAATTTAACCAACGCTACAAAAAATACATGGACAGGCTACATACCTCCTTATCCGGCCGGAACACGTGTGTTTTATTATATTAAAGCACATGCTAATTCTGGTAAAGAACAAGTAAGGCCAATGCCTGCACCTCGTGGTAATTTTATGTTTGATGTACTATTGTCTACTGATGTTAATTCTTTTAACAATAATTATTTTGCAAACGCAGCCTATCCAAATCCATCACATGGTATTACTTGTATTCCGGTTGTATGTCAAGGAAATACAACAGGTACAATTAAATTATTTGATATGCTTGGAAAAGAAACTGCATTAATTTATGAAGGAGAATTTCATGCAGGTGAAAAAAACTTTTTTATTAATAGCATCGATATTACTCCGGGGTCATATTTTATTTCCATCGAAACTAAGGAAGGAAGAAGTACACAAAAATTAATGATCCGATAACTTATTTTGTGGTGAAAGCCAAGAAACAACAGAAAAATTTATTGTAAGAGCCTATTTAAATTTTAATTAAAAATTTTTATAGTAGTGTTTTCGAACATGTTTTTTTTACAAAAAATACTTCTTAATGGCTATTGTTTGATTCATTGGATTCTTTTCACCTGAAAATATACCAAAAAATGCGATAACAATTTATCTGAACAAAATTTAAACAGGCTCTAAATAAAAATTGAAACTATGAAAAACACCACACTATCCTTAAGGTTAATAATTTCGGTGTTTTTTATCTCCTTCTGCTCATTTATCTTAGCTCAGTCACAATTCAAAGTAGTAGGCTATTTGCCTACATGGGCTGGGTATCCAAACAGTATTAATAACGTACAGCTAACCAAGCTCACTCATATTAATATTGCTTTTGCCAATCCGGATGTAAATGCGAATCTTACTGGTGGGGGCACTACTGCAAACATTGCGACAGTTGTTAATGCAGCATATGCAAAAAACGTAAAGGTATTAATGTCAATTGGCGGAGGTAGTGCACCGGCTGCAACGTATAAATCAGTAATTACAAATAACCAGACAACTTTCGTGAACAACATTGTGCAATATGCCGTAAGCAATAATCTCGATGGGATTGATGTGGATATAGAAGGCAATGTGCTGGATGGAACTTCACTTACTGCAACGCAGTATCAAAGTTTTGTAACCCAGCTTGCCACATCCTTGCATGCGCAAAATAAAATTATGACGGCAGCACTTGCCGATTGGTTTGGAAACTATGTAACCAACACAGCTGCAAGCAAGTTTGATTTCATCAATATCATGTCGTATGACTCAACCGGATCACCATGGGGAGCTGCCGGGCAACATTCCACCTATGCATTAGCGCTCACTAATTTTAATTATTGGAAAACAACCAAAGCGGTTCCGGCTTCAAAATTAAATATTGGTGTTCCGTTTTACGGATATTGTTGGGGTACTTACAATACTGCTAATGCAGATGCAATGAGTTATTGTGCAATTGTAACCAAATATCCGGGAACGGAAAATAATGACCAGATCGGTTCAGGGGCAAATTTGATTTCTTACAATGGGATTCCTACCATAAAGAAAAAAGCTTCGTATGCTTTTCAACATGCCGGAGGAATAATGATATGGGAGGTGACGCAGGATTGCAGTGGCAGTAAGTCGTTATTAACTGCGATTGATACTACTATTAAGGCTATTACTACGTCGATCCATAATGTGGATTTGGCAGATTTTAATTTTGAAATCTTTCCTAATCCAGCAAGCGAAGAAGCGGTTGTCAGTTATCAATTAGCTGATAATGCTGATGTAAAAATTACGATAGCCGATCTGCTAGGAAAAGAAGTAATGCAGGTTACAAATGAAAAACAAAATGCAGGAGAGCATCAAAGGAATATTAATACTGAACAATTACAAAACGGGATTTATTTTGTGGAAATGAATTTTAATGGACGACAATTAACACAAAAGCTTGTTATAGAAAGACCATAAAACAATACGATTAAACAAAAATTTCTACTTCAAAGAAATTAATCATTCAACTTCAATACCGCCATAAATGCACTTTGCGGAATTTCTACACTACCAACTGAGCGCATGCGTTTCTTCCCTTCTTTTTGTTTTTCCAAGAGTTTACGTTTTCGGGAAATATCACCACCATAACATTTTGCGGTAACATCCTTACGCATAGCTTTTATAGTTTCGCGTGCTATGATCTTAGCACCAATAGCAGCTTGTATAGGAATTTCAAATTGCTGGCGCGGAATTAATTCTTTTAATTTTTCGCACATTTTTTTACCGAACTCGTATGCATTGTCGCGGTGAATAAGTGATGACAAAGCATCTACAGGTTCTGAATTTAAAAGTATATCCAGCTTTACTAAAAAACTCGCACGATAATCCAAGGGTTGATAATCAAATGACGCATATCCTTTGGAAATTGTTTTTAAACGATCATAAAAATCAAATACGATTTCGCCCAAAGGCATATCGAACATCAACTCTACACGGTCAGTAGTTAAATAAACTTGATTGGTTAATATTCCCCGTTTATCAATACACAACTTCATGATGTTGCCTACAAATTCCGATTTGGTGATAATTTGTGCTTTAATGTAAGGCTCTTCCACACGATCCAATTTACTTGGATCAGGAAGATCAGAAGGATTATTAACGATAAGCAGATCACCTTTT
Source organism: Bacteroidia bacterium (assembly GCA_038258655.1). Classification (GTDB taxonomy): domain Bacteria; phylum Bacteroidota; class Bacteroidia; order 2-12-FULL-35-15; family 2-12-FULL-35-15; genus 2-12-FULL-35-15. The sequence continues at coordinate 14,031 of JBBSPS010000030.1, read as the reverse complement.
GTACTATAGGCATAATAGGATACGTTGGGAACAGTTGTAATTACGGTCATTCCAAACTCACGCTCCAAACGTTCCTGGATAATTTCCATGTGCAACATTCCTAAAAATCCGCAACGAAACCCAAAACCCAATGCTGCCGATGATTCCGGCTCCCAGGTTAACGAAGCATCATTCAATTGAAGTTTCTCCATGGAATAACGTAACTCTTCAAAATCTTCTGTATCAACAGGGTAAATACCCGCGAATACCATTGGCTTTACGTCTTCAAAGCCTTGAATTCCGGTTTCGCTTGGATTAACGACTGTAGTAATTGTATCGCCAACTTTTACTTCGCGTGCATCTTTAATTCCTGAAATAATATATCCTACATCGCCTGTATTTACTACGTTTCTTGGCTCCTGCTTTAAACGTAACACGCCTATTTCATCGGCATTGTATTCTTTTTCTGTGGCAATAAATTTTACTTTGTCACCTTTTTTTATTGTTCCGTTTATAATTTTAAAATAAGCTATAATTCCTCTGAAGGAGTTATATACCGAATCAAATATCAATGCCTGTAACGGCGCTTTGGGATCACCTTTAGGAGCAGGGACACGTTCAACAATAGCGGCTAAAATATCATGGACTCCAATGCCGGTTTTTCCGGATGCAGGAATAATTTCTTCGCGTTTGCAACCCAGTAATTCTACAATTTGATCTTTTACCTCTTCAGGTTCCGCGCTAGGGAGATCAATTTTATTTAAAACAGGAATAATCTCAAGATCATTACCTAACGCAAGATATAAGTTGGAAATAGTCTGTGCTTGTATACCTTGTGCGGCATCAACAATTAATAAAGCGCCTTCGCATGCAGCGATAGAACGGGATACCTCGTAAGAAAAATCAACATGGCCGGGAGTATCAATTAAATTGAGTACATATTTTTTTCCATTGTATTCATAATCCATTTGAATTGCGTGGCTTTTAATAGTAATACCACGTTCCTTCTCCAGGTCCATATCATCCAATACTTGCGCCTGCATATCACGTTTGTTGATGGTGTTTGTATATTCCAGCAAACGATCGGCAAGCGTACTTTTTCCATGATCAATGTGAGCGATAATACAAAAATTCCTAATATTTTCCATGCTTCTTTTCTCTTTCTAAGGACTGCGAATTTAGCAAATTTCAGCGAATAATGAGTATTCAAAGTTGCACTTCATTTATTGCCCCCTCCTTCGGAAAGGGGATAAAGGGGTGATGGCTAAGAAAAAAAGATAGCAGTCACTTTAATTTGTTTTTTACTGCCACATACTGTTACTTTGCATTCGTTTTAAAACCCTTTAAACCTGTACGTTTAAATTATGAAAGTTATCGATCACATCAAACAAGCAAAATCAACTTTATTTTCTATTGAGATTTTGCCTCCTTTAAAAGGAAAAAGCATACAATCTATTTTTGATGGAATCGACCCATTGATGGAGTTTAAACCATCATTTGTTGATGTTACTTATCACCGTGAAGAATATATTTACAAAAAACGTGATGGCGGTTATTTGGAAAAAGTAAGTATTCGTAAGCGTCCGGGAACAGTGGGAATTTGTGCTGCCATAATAAATAAATATCATGTAGATACGGTGCCTCATATTATTTGTGGTGGTTTCAGTAAAGAAGAAACGGAGAATGCACTGATCGATCTGCATTTTTTAGGCATTGATAATGTACTCGCAATGCGTGGAGATTCTATAAAAAGCGAAGCTGAATTTATTCCTGAACCGGGCGGACATCCTTATGCTATTGACCTGGTAAAACAAGTAGGTGAAATGAACAGTGGAAAATATATTGAGCATGAACTGGCAGATGTTGCGCCCACTAATTTTTGTATTGGAGTGGCGGGTTATCCCGAAAAACATTTTGAAGCCCCCAATATGACTTCTGATATGAAATACTTGAAAGCTAAAGTGGACGCGGGAGCTGAATACATTGTTACCCAAATGTTTTTTGACAATTCAAAATATTTTGAATTTGTGAAAATGTGTAAAGAGATGAATATTAATGTTCCGATCATTCCCGGATTAAAAATTTTAACGACTAAAAAACAGGCTACATTTTTACCTAAAATATTTAAAATAGATGTGCCACAGGCACTACTCGAGCAAATTGAAAAATGCAAAACCGATGCCGAAGTAAAAGAAGTTGGCATTGAATGGTGCATCGATCAGTCAAAAGAACTGATCAAACAAAATGCCCCTTGCCTGCATTATTATACAATGGGAACATCAGAAGTTACTAGGAGAGTAGCCTCAAGTATATTTTAAGGAGATTTAAAAACCCATTATATCTATTCGAATGTTTGGATCTTCAATAGCTAATCTCGCCAACCTATAGTGAAGACTGCATTCCAAATTGTTATTTAAATTATCTGTTGGTTTTTTCTTCCTGCTTTTACTTTTTATTATTTTCTTGACTTTCATTTTGATTTTTTTAATACTCCTAAACTTTTTTTAAAATTATGAGTCGGATACGTTGTGATCATTTTTCTAAATACACTGCGAATTCATCAATACCAATAATTTCTCTTATCAGCTTGGTGTAAAGTATTGAATCATGTTGATAATTATAAATGGTAAGTGAAGAAAGTGAAATTTGTTTTTTTACAGATATTGATCTGTTAATCCCTATGAATATATTCTTATTCCACAAGATGACCTTGTTGACAGTATCTGTCAGATCAATACTATTTATTGATCTGAGAGTTTGTTTTTTTTCAATTTCCCTTTCAACTGAAATAATATATACTTTTGGTGTAGCGGCCGCAGCCAAGCTATTATTCAATGAAACAAAGCCAATTAAGCAATTTATACAATCATTTGGGTTTATTGTATAAATGAGAATATTTTTTGATTTATCAATCTTCAAACTATCTATTACAGAATGAACGTAAGAAGCTTTTTTGCCCAATGAAGCATGATCGCACCCAAGGACAGAGACAGTAAACAAAGCCAGTGTAATTTTATTAATTTTCTTCATTGTATTTAATGCAATTGAAGTAATAACTTTGCTTATCCTTATCTAAATAAATTATTTTATTTTTTGTAACTAAAAATGGAAAATGAAACGTGAGTGGCAGTTTTTTTTCGACTATCCATTGTAAATTTTTTGTGTCAAATATTCTTATTCTGGCAGTATTTAAACTGTCGATGGCATAGTGCTCTTCAAATTCAGTGGGGGTTTTCTTTTTATCCTTTTCATAATCAACTAGTACTATTTTATGGTCAACCTCGTTAACATAGAAGCTATTCACCCATTCATTCGCTTTTAAATTTTTCCTTGAAAATACTTTTTTACCACTTTTTACTTCGCAAATTTCTTTTCCATTAAAAAAAAGAAGCGCATTGTTTTTATTATAAAATTTAGTAGCGCTTCCCAAATAATCGTCATATGAAAAACCGCTGTAATCAATAGCATCATTATTTAAAGTAAAATGAGTTTTTGTTTCATCTTCTAAATTTATTACTGCAGTATAATAGGAACTTACATCCTTCTTAGAACGTACTGTTTCATAAGGCTCATTGGTTTTCAGGAGAAAAACATGCAGATCATTTCCATCTACATAAAAGGCCCGTTCATAAATTGGATAGTAATTATTGTTTTTAAATAACGGAGGCGTATATAGCGGAATAACTTCTTGCAAATTGAATTTATCATCGGTTACGAATAAGAAATTTACATAATCTGTAATTCTCACATTCACCTCCTTATGCGTTTTTTTAAATTGTTTTATTTTTTCATTTTCATTTAATTTTAAAAGCTCCGTACTATCATGTAAATAACTAACCTCGGATAAAACGCTTACACAGATATAGAATTTATTATGGATATATTGGAACAGTCCTGTTTTTTCTCCCATACCAGCAAGCCCTGCTACGGCTCCTTTGTTATAATTGTATTTTCTTTCACCTTCATATTTTTTTTGAAAAGTTTGTTGAATTAAAGAATCAAAATTGATATTGATTAACGAAAAATTTGCAACGTTTTTACCGGAAAATATATTATATAGTGAAACGGTTTTATAGGAGTTAATAGCGGCAACTATAGAATCATTAATTTCTTCCAGTTGAACAGGGAAACGAGTTAATACCAATTTTGATTCATCTACTTTTACCGCACTGGCATTTTCAAAATTATAATTAGTTGTTTTATGAGTGCAAGCACTCATAAAACAACTAATTATCAAAAGGATAATTATTTTTTTCATTATTTTATTTTTGTGATTTTTATCTGAATATCGCCATTATTATTTATGGTTGTACTTAATCCTGCAATATTTTGTACAACAGGAGATGAAGTATTCTCAATAAGCCTGGCATTATCATCTGCGGAATATGTTTTTGTTACATTACCCGTAATTGTGTTTGATACCAACGGATCTCCACTTCTACCAGCACCACTTGTGACAACAACCATACATACCCCTGGCACTTGAAAACAATAACCATCATCTACACTTCCGCCTCCGGGTTCTCCCTGTCCCGGAATTCTATAATATCCCGGTATTGTTGTTACCACAGGTGTTGCTCTGGTTGAATTTTGATTGTACACCTCATCGTACAAATTTTTGTCAGCTCTTTTGATCAGATCCGCAATTTGTTCATTCATTGAAATTGTTGGTGATTGCGGTTGTGCAGATTGAACAGCGTCTTTTTTACAACTTGCGAATGTCACGGAGATACAAGCAAGTAAAATTAATTTTGTTTTCATTTTGTTTTCCATTTTTTTGTTTTTTGAGATTAATAAATCAGGAACAGTTTAAAGACATTACCTGTTTTTTGGTCTAAAATAAATTACATAACCACCTGCGCAGAATAGTTACGAAACTTACTATGCTTTTATCCGTTTAATCTATTTTGATCGTTCATAAAATTAAACTATAAATTTCCTTTTAGTAAATATATTATTTACCAAAGATAAACAATTATTTTAATTAATAAATAAATAATTGCCTTTTAGCACACCAATTTTGTATTCATGAAAATACATATAGGGGAAAAAATAAAGGAAAGGTCAAAAGAATTACGGATAGGCCCAACGGAATTAGCCAAGATAGTGAGCACTTCAAAGCAAAATATATATGGAATATTTAAAAGAGAATCCATTGATACCAGTTTACTTCAAAAATTTTGCAAAGCCCTTAATTATGATTTTTTTACTTTTTATATTAATCCTAAGTTGTCACCCACTACAGATGTGATTTCTAAAAAATCAAAGCAATATTCTATTCCAGAAACTGACAATCAGCTAATGGATTTGAAAGAAAAATATGAATTGTTGAAAAAGGTAAATACCCTATTGGAAGAGAAAAAGAAAAAGAAAAAATAAAAGATAGAACACAGATAACGCTGATAAATAGGATAAGCACAGATAATTAGAAATTATTAAAATCATATTTAATCATAACAATCTGCGTGATCAGCGTTCTATTTTTTATAAAATTGCATTCCTTTAATATATTGCCCAACTTGGTCAGGCATGAAATAACGCACGTCTTTTTTTTCTTTAATTGCTTGGCGAATAAATGTTGATGAAATCTCTATTATCGGCGCGTCAACTAACTTTATCTTATCAAACCTTAATTCTACCTCTTCTTCTTTTTCCTTAGTAGTTTGAATACGAGGATAAACATATAACTCATACTGTTTTAAAATTTCCTCGTAATTTTTCCATTTATGAAAACTTTGTAAGTTATCCGCGCCCATGATAAGTACAAATTCGTTTTCCGGATATTTTTCTTTCAGGTGTGTAAGTGTATTAATAGTGTAGGATGGTTGCGCAAGCTTAAATTCGATGTTGCTTGCTTTTAGTTTATTATTCTCGCCAATAGCAAGGTTTACTAAATGTAATCGCTGTTTCTCATCTAATAATGTGCTTTTTTTCTTTAATGGGTTATGTGGAGAAACTACAAACCAAACACGATCTAAATCAGTAAATGCAAGCATATAATTTGCCAGCACCATGTGGCCAACATGAATAGGATTAAACGAACCAAAAAATAAACCAACCTTCATCTTATACGAATAACGAATCTTTTACGAATTTACAAATCTGTTTGTGATGGAACGCAGATGACGCTGATTTTTATGATCTACACAGATTGTTAAAATTGTTTTTTTGCCTATTGCAAAATTGCCTATTGCCCTATTCGCTTCATATACCAAGTGCAGTACACGCCTGTTCCGCCGCTAATTGTTCCGCACGTTTTTTTGAAAAGTGTTGTGCTGTTCCTGCTATTTTATTATCAACCCATAGCTGCATTACAAATTGTTTATCCACATTTGTTCCGCCATCATTAAGCAATTCGAAACGAAAATCTTTTTTTTCTTTTTGTGCCCACTCAATAAATTTGCTTTTGAAATCCACTTCTTTTGTTTCTAATTCATCCATATCAATATGTACATTGATAATACGGCTGATCAAAAATTCCTGCGCTGCTTTGTATCCTTTGTCAAGATAAATTGCCCCGATGAGTGCTTCATAAGCATCGCCATTAATAGATCCTGGAGAAGTCCCGAACCGATTATTATTGGATTCAATAAATTTATTAAGCCCGAATTTAATGGCCAATTGATTGTGTTGCGCCCTGCTCACCATTTTAGATCGCATTTTTGTTAAAAACCCTTCGTCTTTGTAAGGAAATTTTTTAAATAAATAATCGGCTACTACGGCACTTATCACTGAATCGCCAAGAAATTCAAGTCGTTCATTACTATCCTTCACTCCTTTTTGAATTTGTTGCGCGGCTGAACTGTGGCGAAATGCTAATTTATACAGCGTAATATTACCGGGATAGAACCCAAGTAAATTACAAAGGGATTCGTACAGTTTTTTGTCAGGGGAAAAATAAACTCGTATTGGTTTTATAAATTTTGGCAAAGCTACGGATGTGCTGATTAGTTGTTTCTGATATATTGATTATAAATGTGCAATAATACTGATTAGGGATTTCTATACATTCGTAATCAGCACATCATTACATCACAAATCGGCTAACCACTAAGCGATGTATTTTTTCACGATCACGGAAGCATTGTGGCCGCCAAAGCCAAACGTATTGCTTAATGCAGCGCGTACTTCCCTTTTTTGTGCTTTATGAAAAGTAAAATTTAGTTTACTATCAAAAGCAGGATCATTGGTAAAGTGATTGATGGTAGGAGGAATAATATCATTTTTTACTGCCAAAATGGATGCAATGGCTTCAATAGCTCCGGCAGCACCTAACAAGTGGCCTGTCATTGATTTAGTTGAACTTATATTTAATTTATAGGCATGTTCACCAAATACCCCGAGTATCGCTTTTGATTCGGCTATATCTCCAAGTGGAGTAGATGTACCATGAACATTCACATAATCTATTTGATCGGGGGTCATTTCCGCATCCGCTAATGCATTGCGCATTACATTAAGCGCACCTAATCCTTCTGGATGTGGAGCGGTTATATGATTAGCATCGGCAGTCATTCCTCCTCCAACAATTTCCGCATAAATTTTTGCTCCGCGTTTTAAAGCATGCTCTAATTCTTCGAGGATCAATGCTCCAGCGCCTTCTCCTAATACAAATCCATCACGGTCTTTATCAAAAGGGCGGGATGCTGTTTCGGGAGAATCATTACGAGTAGAAAGTGCATGCATCGCGTTAAACCCCCCAACACCGGCTTCGCAGATAGCAGCTTCAGAGCCGCCTGCAACCATAAGATCGGCTTTTCCTAATTTGATATAGGTGGAAGCATCAATTAAGGAATTGGTGGATGATGCGCATGCTGATACAGTTGTAAAGTTAGGGCCACGCATTCCAAACATAATAGAAATATGTCCTGAACAAATATCAGCGATCATTTTTGGAATAAAAAATGGATTGAAACGTGGCGTTCCATCGCCTTTGGCAAATCCGAAACATTCGTCCTGGAATGTTTGCAAACCGCCTATGCCCGAACCCCAAATAACACCTGCCCTATCGGGATCAAATGCATTTGGCCCGTCTAAGCCTGCATCACGCACAGCTTGTATTGCCGAACATAAACCATATTGTGAAAAGGGATCGATTTTGCGTGCTTCTTTACGCTCTAAATAGTCTTCGGGATTGAAGCCTTTTACTTCGCAGGCAAAACGTGTTTTGAACTTAGAAGCATCAAAGCGAGTAATAGGGGCAGCCCCGCTAACACCGTTAATAAGACTGTTCCAGTAATCTGTAACCGTGTTACCGATAGGTGTAATAGCTCCAAGACCCGTAACTACTACTCGCCTTAACTTCATTAAATAAATCTTTAGGAATTATTTTGTATTCGCTTGAATGTAAGCAATTGCTTCGCCTACCGTACTAATTTTTTCAGCTTGATCATCAGGAATAGCGATGTTAAACTCTTTTTCAAATTCCATGATCAACTCAACAGTGTCTAATGAATCTGCACCTAAATCATTGGTAAAACTAGCTGTTGGTGTTACTTCTTTCGCGTCAACACCTAATTTATCAACGATAATAGCTTGTACTTTTGTTGTGATATCTGACATTTTTTTTATTAGTTAAAGGTTAATTCGAGTGCAAAGATATAGTTATGTGTATAATATCAAAAAAAAATATTAAAATTTGGTCGAAAATACGTGTTTTTTTAATCCTTTAATGCTTGAAATTGATTTACATCTGTTTTGAACCCATACAATTTACAATATTAGAAGATACTTATTAAGTCGAGCGTCAAAGGTTTGATAACTTGGCTGTTATACCAATCACTCAAATACTGTGATTATAGTTAAATATTAAATTTATGAATTTATGGAAAACATAAAACCTCGAAGCTGTAGTGCGAGGTTTTATTATTGAATAAAAACATACACAATTTTTATTCTACAATAATTTTTTTATTTGTGTTTATTCCATTACCGTTAATCTTAACTATGTAAACTCCTTTTGATAACTCGTTTAGATTAAACTGTTTGCTGAAATTATAATTTCTGTTGTTTATATTCAACGCTTCAGTATAAACAATCTGACCCAGTACATTTGCTATTTCCACATTGTAGCTGCCATTATCAGGGAAACTAATATCAAGCGTAAATGCGCCATTGTTTGGATTGGGATAAACATTAATGAATGGCTGATTTTGGTTATCAGAACCTGTTGGATCAATTGATGATATGTTATCAGTACAGTTTAATGTGTAATCTTCCACTTCTCCATATCCTGTTGTTCCGCATGGATCGTAATCAGGTCCGTTTGCATCATCAAGCATTTTTATCCGCATTTTTATTTTTCCAAGAAATGCATTGGCAGGAATTGTTATTGAACCTTTATATGGGTTAGGTCCTGATGTAATGGAATCTAATGTTGCAGCTAACTCTGTAGTTGGGTCAAAAATTTTGTCATTGTTCCAATCACACCAAATTAAAACTTTATCGGCAGGATAAACGTTTCCAATGGTAACAGCTATATTCATTGTGCTGCCTCGTAAAGCGGATGTGCTTTTTGAAGTAAAATCAGAATAGGTTGTTGCTGTAGATGGATTGTCTATATTCCCAAGTTGAACTCGATTAATGTATTCCCAAGAAGCATCGGTGGTACTGCCTGTACAATTGGTAACACCATTTACAACACTTATCTTCACTTGATATCCATAGGTTTGAAACTCAGGCTTATCATCCTCTAATCTATCCGGCAGTGATGCCACTACAAAATCGACTTCGTAATCATCGGGAGTTAATGTTAGTGTAATTTTTCCTTGGGTAATACTAGTCATTGGGACATCATAAAACTTCGAATTCGTTTTTGAATTTTTAACCAATATTCGACCTTTAAAATTGGATGCATTGCCATAAGAACCCATCGCATCACCATTTATTTCAAACATATAATTGCGATTTTGATTATTAGATATTTTATAACAGTTGGATGACCATCCGGTAGTTACATCATTTAACCCTGGTCTATACCATCCGTTTGTTCCTACATTATTCAACTGCAATACGTATTCATGAATATCATTTGGATCAGCATAGGTATTAAAATTATTTAGAGCTCCCGATAATTGATTACCGGGGATAAAATCATAATTATTATGCAACATCGTAGCAAATTCTATAAAGTAATTTCTAAAATTTTGAATTCCTATTTTGCTTGCAATATATTGCTGTGGCAGTAAATTTGTGTGAGCATAATAACCATCGGTAAATATTTTTATAGGAACATTTTTTTCCTTATACATATAATACATAAAGATGTTCAAAGCATATTGACGAACTACTCGTTGCCAATTTTGAGGGTAGCTTGATTTTCCTAGGTTTTCAGAGCTCAACCATAGTGGTACCTGAGGAAGTCTCCTTAATATATACACATCTTCATAACCAGAGTCGGGATACCTTGTCATACCATAAAAACTTGCACAAGCTTCTGTATACCACATACTATTACCTGAATAAACGTAACCAGGAGAGTTTTGATTATACTGCATTAAGTGAAATGTTTCATGTGCAACAGTACTATAATCATATGTTAAAGTATTTCTACCAGATGTATAATACGGCCCTTGATATTTAGTGTAATAATTTTCTGTTCCCACACCATTTCCACTTACATATTGATTTAAATAATCATTAGCGCCTGAGCTATGGCAATAAATATCAACATAAGCACCTGCCAACGAATTAGGTGGATAACTCATGTTTAAATTATTGTAACAGTCACTGGCAAAATCAATCATGTTATCAAGTAAAGTTGAAGCTTGTGGAAACGGATATTTTTTATCCCACCACAACAAAAATGGCCCTTTCGAAAGCGTATCACTTTGTGAAAAATTCCCAAATTCATTATGAATTGTATAGGATTGTGCGTTTGCTCTCGTGCAAAATAAGATAATAGCAAATAGTGCATAGTAAATTGTTTTTTTCATCTTATTTATTTTTTGATTTACTTAATTTATAATATTATCAGGTATTTGTAATTGTTTTAATTTTATTTCAGAAATGCTTGATAAAAATGTAGGCTGTTTCTTATTCTATACTAATTTTTTTATTCGTGTTTGTTCCATTACCGTTAATCTTAACTATATAAACTCCTTTTGGTAACTCGTTTAGATTAAACTGTTTACTGAAATTATAATTTCTGTTATTTATATTTAACGCTTCAGTATAAACAATCTGACCCAGCACATTTGCTACTTCCAACTTGTAGTTTCCGTTATCCGGGAAGCTAATATCAAGCGTGAACGCACCATTGTTTGGGTTTGGATAAACATTAATAAGTGCTTGCTGATTTATGTTTTTGTCAATACTTGTTGTGACTGAATATAAATCTGTTTCCCACATGCCTCTTCCTCCGGTACCACAACGAAGCTTTTTCGCATTGTTTTGAATTGAAATATCGTTAATTTGCCCATTAGGTAGTCCTTGGCTAAAGTTTACCCAATCGCTCATGGTTGAATTTTTGTAGAATACGCCATAGATCATGGACACATAAACTCCGTCCGTACTTTTGTCATACACAATAGAAGTAGCCGGTAAATTTGGTAAGGTGCCACTTTCATTGATCCACGTTGCTCCATAATCAATTGATTTATAAACTTTCTTTCCTGCCAACCACTGATTCTGACCAACCCAAATTGTCCCTGGCTGTGTTGAGCTAATGGCAACACCAATGATATCGTCACTAGAACCACTGTTTAACTGATACGTACTCCAACTCGTTCCGCCATTTTTTGTAACATATAAATTATTTAGATAATGGGTATAAATAACATTTGAATTTGAAGGTGCTATTGCAACGCCAGCGAAGGCTCTGCCTCCTCCTGCCAGATCAGAACCGATTTTTGTCCACGTATCTCCTTTATTTGTGGAACGCCATACGTCCTTATAGCTCGAAGTAACTATTACATTTGAATTATTGGGATCTATCGCTATTTTCTCTGTGCCTAGCCAATATGACACAAATGGGCCTGCTGAAGCGGGAATATTATTACTTACTCGTGTTGGATTGGACCAATCACCAGTTGTACTTCTGGTAATGGCGCCACCAACACAATAAAAAGTTTTTACATCGAAGGGATCAAATACCAAATTTCCTCCATCGCCTCCCTCTATAGTAATCCAAGTTCCATCTGTTTTATGCATAAATGAACCATTATCCATTCCTGCTCCTCCATAAACTTTAGAATCTACTTGACTACTTCCTATACCTTGATAATGTGTAATAATTAAACCATTGGACTTATCTTGCCAAGAGGCTGTTCCGTATGGGCTTACACTTTCATCAAAAACAGAAAGACCTCCATCACTAGCGTAATAGAGTTTTTTATCGAGTGGATTTACTTTTATAGCATTAAAATCTCCATGTATCTCCACTTTTCCGGGACTGCCGCAACAATAAGCCGTAATATTTGAACCGAAGGTGGCGCCTAAATCTGTCGATTTATGCACTTCAAAAAAGCCCATGTATATTATATTTAAATCAAGCGCTGAAAATGCAATGTTACGACAGGTATAGCCTTGACATAAACTGGCTTTTTTTACCCAATTTAAACCCGAATTGGTGGATACCCATAGTACACTATTCTCGTTAGCATCAACATGGGTCATTGCCACATAAGCCGGATTTATAAGCGAGGATGTTATGGCAAGTGTATAACCATTATCTGCAAAAGCTTGTACAACGTTCCATGTTAAACCGCCATCAGTTGATCGATATATACTCCCGCTATTTGAGTTGGCTGCGGCATATACAATATTTCCATCTCCTGGTTTATAGGCCAGATTTTTTATGCTTTGATTTGCTAGCACCTTTGTCCAAGTAGTTCCACCATCTGCGGTTCTGTATATTCCTTGAGAGGAATTATTACCTAAACAAACCAAAAGAATTTTTGGGTTTACAGGATTCATTACCAAGTTACTACATGCTACATTATCAACAAGATTTGATTTTAAGCCTGTTGGATTCCATGTAACACCACCATCTGTAGTTTTATAAACACCAATACTTCTTTGATAATCCCCGGTTATATAATATCCCGAGCAGGCATATATTGTATTGGTATTTGTGGGGTCTACACATATACTTCCAACTAGTAGCCAAGGTAAATTATCCCCAACAGGCGTATAGGAACTTCCGCCATTGGTGGTTTTCCATATTCCTCCATCGGCGCCTACCCAAAATGTTTTAGCATCTGTTGGATGAAATGCTATACATCTGCTTGCGCCCATTCCCCAGTAGCCTCCAGGAGTGGTTGTGCGGTTTATGTTTTTCCAATTAGCGGTTACTGCCATTGTCCCCCGTGTGTTCGTTGAGGATTTATCCTGATAGGCTTTATACTCATTGTATGCTTCTATAGGATTAACTAGGCTGCCACCCTGCCTTACAAAAAATCTGTTTTCAAGCTCCCAACGTTGGTACTCAAAATAAGCGCGATGCATAGGGTCTGTATTGCCTTCAAAATCTTCTTTTGACGAACTTCTCTCTTTTTGAATCTCTTCTTTTACATTTTTAAAATATACATCCGCTCTTTTTTGAACTTCATAAAAATTAATTTTTGAATTATCCGCAGTATTGCCGAATATTTCTTTCTGCCATTGCTGTGCGGTAGATGGTAGTACCAATAATAAAATGGCTGCTGTAAAAAAATAATATTTTTTCATGTTTGGGTTGTTGTTTGTTTCTCTTTAACCAAAAATAGAATATGAAATACTGAAAAGCAAATTAAAATTCTCATAAATATAATTTCATATTTACCAGCTTTCGTTTACCATTCTACAACTTTAGCATCGCATTTTTGTGTGTTATCTTAAATCTGTAGCAAAAAATAAAACCTCGCAGTAAGCTGCGAGGTTTTATTATTGAATAAAAACATACGCAATTTTTATTCTATACTAATTTTTTTATTTGTGTTATTTAAAAACACTCATTAGTGTTGCGTTATAAGTCAAACATTTTCAATTGGTTATGATTTTGTTCTTTGAAATATTGTAATTGAGTTTGCTGAAATAGCTGATTTATGGGTGTTTTATCAAAAATGGATATGC
>JBBSPS010000029.1:0-26972 GCA_038258655.1 Bacteroidia bacterium | reverse complement strand
TTTCTCCGCTGTATTTTGTTGTGTTGTAAAAAAGCGCATCGTTCCAATGATTTTTCAGAGTACTTTTTTTGTTCTGAACAATTAATTTTTCGATGTCTTTTTTTTCTACCATAAAATTTGGTTCAAATTACAGCTAACGGTCTTGTATATGGCTCGTAGCGTGTTAAAATACAATATCTTTTCGGTTAGGCTCGAGCCAGATTTTTTAATTTCCTTTTCATCTTTTTTTTCTAAAAAGCTAAATTAAAAAATTTGGCGGACTTGCAAAAATGCCTTAACTTTGATTAATCAACTACCTAGCTATGAGATATATACGTTGTTGTGCATAGTGCTTTTCACGTTCTGCTTGGTTTTCCGATGTTTGTTATTTAGTTCGGATGTGAGCCTTGGCAAGACATACTCTTTTGCAATTTTTGGCTTGTGTGGTGGCTGTAGCGAATTGCAAATGTGTATGGCTTAGAGCGTTGGCTTTTAATTATCTAATAATACAATCAATATAAACAGGTAAATGGTCAGAAATAGTTCTTGCTTTACTCAAATTACTGCATTCACCTACAAAATCTATTCTGCCAGAATTTATTAACTCAATGTTTTGCGAGTCATAATATATGTTATCAATTGAGTAGTTCAAATATTTGTTTCTCTTACAATTTCTTTTCAGAGTTGTTGGTGAATTTACAATTGCAGATTTGTAACCTGAATTATACAAATCATTCCATACTATATGTTTTTCATTTAAATTAAAGTCACCTAAAATGAATATTCTATCAGAGTTAAGCCTTTTTGGATAATCTTTAAAATATACAATTTCATTTTCAGGGTTTTCAGAGTGGACACGAGAATGAAAATTTACTATAAAAAATGAATCTTTACCATTTTTTAATTTAAATTCAGCTATATAAGGTTCTCTAATACATTTATCTTCTAATTCAGTATCTAAAAATGGTTTGCTTATTAACTTAACCTTTGACGTTTTCCAAAAATACGCATAACGCTCACTCATATTGCCTGATGGGCTTTTGGTGGGATCACTAATGCTATAATCCCATTTGTTTCCCATTCTGTTTAAATTGTCGGCAATTTTAGCTACTGCTTGTGCTCCTCTCGGATCTTTTGCTACTACTTCTTGGACTGCAATAATGTCGTAAGATTTTATAATTTTTGCAATTGTTAGAATCTCATCATTATTCTTCGATTGACCTAAATCTTGAATATTCCAAGTAAGTATTTTTATTGAGTTTTGGTCGCTTTTTTTGGATATTGTTTCTTGAGCGTTTAGTGTAGCAGATTGTATGTTTTTTAACTTACTGTTTTTACTACTTTTAGATTCACACGAGAATTGTAATAATAATGAAACGACAAAGAAATATTGTATTAACCTATTCATTATTCTAATGTAATTTCTCCTCTTTTATAATCAATTGATATTTTTCCAAATTGCTCAAATGCAGATTGACCTAAAAGAAGTGGTGCTATTGAGTTATGTACTACTGAGGCTTCAATATCTCTTAAAGTAATATTACCTATTTTAACTGTTTTCAAATTTATTATTGTTCCTTCAGAAATATCTCCATTAGCATCACTAAATTTCGCAGTTCCTTTAATGTCATCTTTGGTTAATGTTCCTTGTTTCATTAAAAAAGTTGCTTCTGTTTCAGAAATTGAAATTATACCAGCTCCTGTGTCAAATATAAAGTCCATTTTAGCTCCGTTTAGTTCAACAGGAACATAGTAAACGCCATTACGCTTTTCCATTTTAATAATGGTTTTACCTGTTGACCTTTCTCTTAATGTTCGCTCTCTTTTTGAAGATGTATTATCCACTTCATTATTTCTAAACTTTTGAGCAGATTTAGAACAGCCATTGCAACCTGTTAGCACAAAAGATAAAATTAGGTATATTAAAAGTCTTAATTTCATAATTAGTCTGTGTTGCCGATTTTGGGCACTATTTGTATAATAAATCTTTGGTTTTTTGTTTCGTTTAAAAAGTAATTATTTGGGTCTCTTTCAAACCTGCCAACTCCACCCCAACCGTTTCCTGCAATCTGTAAATCAATTAATCCTTGATATTGATTAGATTCAAAATTAATTCCATTTTTTTTCCAATAATCCCATAGGTTATAAGCTCTTTTATAACTTAACTCATAATCGTTAATCTGAGTGCCATTTAATAAATGAGAAGCATAACCAGAAATAATTACGAGATATGAAACATTATTCATTCCAGGGTCTTCAGCTTTCTTCTTAACTAAAACATCTATTGTTTTTTGAAGTTCTTCTCCAACGTTAATAATTTTTCCTGATGTTTCTTGGAATTTTTTTAGCTTTCCTTCTTTAATTTCAAATTGGGATATTTCAAAATTTACATCAAAAGCAAGAGTAAAGCGTTTGTATTTTTCTTCATACCTAAAGAGTTGTGAGTCATCTTTTAACGGCTTTAAATTTTGCTCTACTAAATCATAAACTTTTAATTTCTTTTCTAAACCTTCAACTGTTGTTACTAGAGTCTCTTGTTGTTTCTTTAACATAACATAAGTAAGAACGTATAAAACTAGAACAACAAAAAACAGACTTGTCATTAAGTCTGAAAAACTCATCCAAAAAAAATCTTTATGTTTTTTGCTCATTTATTTATTATTTGAGGAAAAGATATTTTTAATAGATTTCGCAACATTTTGAGTTTTTTGCACTAAACTTTGATTGCTTATTTCAATCAATACGCTATTTGTTTTATCAATACTTTCTTTCAAAGTATGTATTTCTAGTTTAACTGAATTTATTTGAGTGTTAGAGTTTGATTTAATTTCATTAATTGATTGGTTTAAATTTTCTAATAAAGAAAGTTTAGCGAAATGGCTTCTATTATCAGCAAAAGCTTTTGTCATCAAATCTTCTTCTTTAATCGTTATCTCTTTAATTGCATCAATTTTTTCTGTTGTATGCTGTCGTAATTCAACTAACGATTTATTTAGAACATCATCAACTTTCTTTACAGAATCAGTTAACATATCTCCTCTTTCACTCAATATTTCATAATGGTCGTTTAAGAATTGAACCAATTTATTGCTTTCTTCAATTCTGGAATCTAGTTTTTCTGCTAGTCCTTCGAAATTATTTACTTTGTTTAATAATGTTTGAAAAGAATTTGATAGGCGAGTTGTTCCATCTACAGTTGAGTTTAGAGAACTTAAATATTGATTAAATTTATGTAAATCTTCTGTACCAGCTTTTAACTCCGTTAACACTTTTATATTTGCTTTTGCAAATTCAGTAATATCAATATTTTCAAGGCTTTGTAGAATGCTATCTTGTGCAATTACAGCATCATAATTTTTATTTAATAATCCTGTTAAACGATTAATATTAACGGTAAAATTATCATTAAATTTAACAAGGTTTGTATGTAACATAAATACACTTGATGAAACACTTTGATTTAATATAGGAAGTAACTCTGTTTGAATAAACGTATAAAAATCATTTTTAGCTATTTCAACATTTTTCCGAGCAGTTTTGTAATAGGTAGAATTTAAAACCGTAAAGAGTAAACCAATAAAACTTGCAGACATTGCAATTGACACACCAATTAAAAAACCTTGAATTTCAAATTCGTCACCATTCCCTGAAACTAAAAAAAGATTAATAAGTCCGAAAATAATACCTAGCATTGTTCCCATTAAGCCTAAATATAAAGGTGTTGTAATTCTTTGGCTTATATCTTCGTCTTCAGTATCTATGTTTCTTTCTGTAATGTCTTTAATTAGGTTGAAATCTGTGGTAGCTCCTTTGTTCCTTAGTAAGTAAACATTTATTGAGTGTAAAAGACCTTCAAAAATGGTGTTACTGGTTTCGTTTGGGTTGATTAAACTTATTTCATTTACAAAAGAATCCTGTTCATTAGAATTGTCATAATTTGCGTAATAATTATGTATTGCAATTGCCTCATCTATGATTTCTTCTTTTAGAGTTGCTTTAATACTTTCAGAAAAATTTAGCTTTATTTTATCCTTGATTTCAGTAATTGTTAAAGGCTCTAAGTTTTCATAAGTATATTGAAAATCGTCAGAAATAGGTTTTGAATCTATATTTGTTGTTTCTATTTCATATTTTGATAAATTATCTAAAACATCTTTGGGTTGAAAAATTTGTAAATCTTCAACAGGAATATTAAACAACTTAATCTTAAAAAAATCCTTATTTGGGATAATTGATTTTAGAGCATTTATTTTTTTAAACGTCCTTAATGTTTGAATAATTTGAATTAGTATAATTAAACCTACTAATAGAAATTCAATGATTGTAATTTTATTCATAGGTTATTTGAGCTTTTTCTTTAACAATCCATTTGTCATCTTGTTTTATTGCAAGACCTGGTTTATTGGTAATGATTTTTTTTGCATTTTGGTTCAATGGTTCAGTTTCTTCACAAGCTGGATATAAAAATGAATCAGGTGCATTTACAGCACGTATTGCAGAGTTTTCTGTATTAAAAAACTCAAACTCAGCTAGATTGTTTTCTTTGATTAGGAACTTGTAGAATTTTCCATCTTTATCTTCTGTAACATCTAAAGCATTAAAAACTTTATCAGAAATAGGTGTTTTAGCGTATACAAATTTTTGAATTTCTTTTTGATTTGTTCGCTGAATGGTTTTTACTTGATTTGTTCTATTTTCACTAGGTGTTGAACTATTAGTGTTGGTGTTTTGAAGTCGTTCTATAGCAATATTTAAGTCTGATATTTTTTGGTAAACATCTCTTTCGAACCTTGAGTTGTTCTGATTTTTATTATTAGATTGATTAAAAATACTTTTTTTGTTTTTTAAATCTTCAATTTCATCTCTATGTCTTTTAGCACTCTCTTTTAATGTTTTTATTTTCAAATAGTTACTTAAAAATAACAGAACAGAAGCTAGAAATATTATTGTGAAAAGTAACCAGTTAGGGAAAAATGAACTTTCTGCTGTTTCAACACCTTCGTCATTTATTTCTCTGTTAGAATGATTAGTTTCATTTGTTAAATTTGGCTGTGTTGTTATAGTTGATTCGTTCTCTGGTGCAATATTATTTTCATTTACAAAACTTTGTAATTTATTATTTAAATCGTTGCCTAATTCATCTTTAATATCAATTTTATCAAACGAAAGTTTGAATGAAGTAAGAATGTTATTAATTGCTTCTTCTTTATTGAAATTATCAGAGTAACTACTTTTTGCTTTTTCCGCATCAGGAATTAGTGTTTTAGAAAAACCATTAAATTTATTTTCTTTTAGCAGTTTTTCTAATTTAGAACTAGAAACGTTCTTTTTGTCACAATCATTAAGTTGTATGCT
Organism: Bacteroidia bacterium; assembly: GCA_038258655.1. Taxonomy (GTDB): domain Bacteria; phylum Bacteroidota; class Bacteroidia; order 2-12-FULL-35-15; family 2-12-FULL-35-15; genus 2-12-FULL-35-15. The sequence continues at coordinate 21,638 of JBBSPS010000029.1, read as the reverse complement.
AATGACTTCGTCAAAAGACTTTTTTTCGTCTAATGTAGGATTTTTAGAAGCAAAATCTTCAGTATATGCATAAGCTATCTTACAAGCACAATAATCAACAGCTTTATCATATTCTTCTTTTGAATTTTGTGCGTTTAAAGTCAAACTTGTAAAAAGTATGACTAGAAGCAATGTGAATAATTTATGCATAATATTATTTATTTAATTCTGTTACAATTTTGTAACTTAATTTATTTAATGCTCCAACTAAAGGATAAAAGAATAATGACTCTTCAATCGGAATATTTGTATTGCCATTTAAGGATTCTATTTTCCTTCTTAATCCAGTATCTAATAAGTTTAGCGTTTCTTCTTTTAAGATAGTTTTATAACTATCAAAATGAGCTGAGTTCACACCAAAATATTTTTTGAAATTCATAGTATCATCAATTGAGAATAATATATCAATAAAACTATCAACCTCAGAAACAACAGATTTTATTAAATCATCATCAATATTATTGTACTTGATTGGATTTTCATTAATTGTACTTTTTTCTTTATCTCCTAATAAAACTGACTTTATGTCTTCAATGTCTCCAATAGAATCTACATCTATTTCTAAACCACCTTTACAAGTTATTTCTTTGGGATTTGGTTCAATATTAATTTTTACTTTATGATTTTTATTTCCTTCAAATACTTTGTCAAAAATTAAACCTGTTAGCTTATCCAATTTGTCTAAATTGTTACTTCCATTAGTTATTAAAATAGACTTAGAGCCTGTTCCACTAAACAAAATATTTGTTGGTGCATCTAGGCCTTTTGCTTTCATTAAATTAGCAATGTGGTAAATTATAGAAGAATAAAAAACAATAAAAACAATTTTTAAATCATTATCAGTTGAAAGCCAAGAATTAAATTCAAGACGTACTTTTTTATTAATTACAGTTTTATTTTTTTCTAGTGAAAAGAAAAAGGCAACTAAATCTTCAGATTTTTTCTTACTACTGATTTGGTCAAAGGCTCCTTTTAAATTTGTTAATTTATTTTCAACAATTAAATCATTAATTTTTTCCTGATATTTTACAATAAAGCCATTATTGTTTGGTGAACCACCATAACCATCTCCAAAAATAGAATTAGCAGCAAAACGTGCAGATGTTAATGCTATAGGCTTTTCTTTTTGAAATATTACAACATCACTAGTGCCACCACCAATATCTATAGAAACAACAGTATCTGTTCCTGCAATTACTTTACCGTGATTTTGATAATAGTAATAAGGTGCTATTGATTCAGATAATTTTGAGGTTTTACCATCTTTAAAATATTTTGTAAAATAGGTATTCCAAATCCCTTCTAATTGGTCTATTTTGTCAAGATCCATACTAGAAGGATAAAACCAAATAAGCTCGGTTTTGTTAATGTCACCGTTATTGAATAGTACTTTAGACCTTATAAGAAGTAATATTTTTTCAATGAATTTTTCAACTCTAATTTTATTAGGACTATTACTATCTTCAAAATCCGACCATTTTAAATTTGTAGTAATTTCAGTATCAATATTACTAGAATATTTCTCGTAATCAAAAGGAATGTTTATATCCGCAAAGGCTTCTGGTGTTGATGAGAAATTAAGATTTCTACTTTCTCCAGAAACTGTACGTATAGGAAAATTAAACTCTGAATTATTGCTTATTATTTTAGGTAAAAACTCGTGTCTCAAAAAATTCTCCATTTCTACAACATCAGTATCAGTACTTGAATTATGTAATGTTTCATAGTGAATTTCGTCTTTAGAAATTTTAAAAGGTAAAGATGCTTTATCGCCTTCAACTTTATATTCAATATGAGTATTTGTAGTGCCAAAATCTACTGCAAACTTCATCTTTTTTGAACCTGAATTTGATTTCAGTTTTGGTATTATTATTCCTAGATTATCATTGTAACCAGCTTCAATATAATCAAATTGATGTTCTAAAGAATAAAAATCAGTTTGGATAATCCCATCCTTTTTTAATGTTCTTGAAGTTTTATCTACTACTAACGAATTCTTAGTTTTATTAGAGTAAAAATTTAGTAAGAATGAACTATGGCTGTTTGTAGAATCTACTCCTTGGTCTAAAGCCATAATCTTATAAAAAGAATCATTTTCAATTTTAAGAAATGGATAAACTGCTAACGAAAACTTATTATCAATGATTAAACCTTTGTTGTTTGCAATATCTTTATTGTCAGATTTTGCAGAACCATAATACCTTTCAAATGTTATGTAATCTACATTTCTGTTTCCTTTAATTGGTATTCTAAGTTTAACCTCTATTGAACCAGAAAAGACTTTTGCTTCAAACATAGGTTTTCCATTAGGCATTGGCTTTTGAAGGTCTTCTGTATCAAAATATTCAAAGAATCTTTTGGATAGTGGTAATAGAAAACTTTTGTTGTTATCACCACTTTCGTTTTTAATGTTTCCATCAAAGTATTTGTCCGAATTTAAAACATAAGGAACTCTAATTATTTGAGCTTGTAAAAAATCACTAACGATTAAATATGGATATTTATCTAATTGGTTAGGTAATGTTCTTTCGTTAATTGGTTTTTCATCAAAATAAGGAACTGTCCAATTGTTATCCCATTTAACATTTCTGTCTGTATAAATAAGTGGTTCTGTAAAGTTGTTTTGTAAAACGAGTGGTTTAGTGTCAGTTTTAGAAGATTTAATAATAAATTCACTCAAATCTGCAATAGTTGTTCCTCTGTTTTCAATTTTCTTTTTCTTTAGAGGAACACCTAAAATTTCAATATTATTATTTTCACCTATATCTAAAGATGAGTATGAACTATTTAGTCTGCCTATTAGGTCATTTGTGTTTTCTTCTTGTATTTCTGAAAGTTGACCATATAAACCATTATTATAACTATCTAATCGAGACAAACTTTTTTCTAAATAATCTGCTAAATCTCTCATTTTTATTTTAAGCTCAGGATAGCCATTTACCAATTTGTAAATGTATTTTTGAAACTCAATGTCTCTTTTGTAAAGAGGTTTCAAATCACTATCAAAAAATGTATCATTCCCATTTTCAATATTAGCAAAACTTAAATCGTTAGCTGATGTAAAAAATAATGTTGTTGGCGAAGTACCTCCAACAATTTTGTTGTCATAAAATATAAAATAAAGCTTATTTAATGTATCAAAATTGTTAGAATTAGAATCTTGCTTTAAAAATAAATCTAATGTTTCTCCTAAGAGTTTATGTTTAGGATTAGTTGATGTCAAAAGATTGTTAAGGTCGGTGTTTTTATCCCAAGTTTTAATTTGTACTCTATCGCCTAGTGTATCGAAATTGAAAAACATTTCAGCAACATCAAAACAATCAGAAACTAATTTATGATAGATAGTGTTACCATCAAAATTATTTGAATCTGCAACATATTTGAAAGCTGACCTAACCAAATCTACTCGTGCAAAAGGGCTTGGAATAGAAGTAGGGTCGGTTATTGAATAATCCCCATCAGGATTATTAATATCTTCAATTACAGTTGGACCATATGGCTCACCTCTATCTTCCCAATCTTGTAAATCTCTGTCTTGAAATAGTCTATATACTTTAGTAGCCATAATTATAATAGTTTTTTATTTACCAATGCTTTTGTTCCCTGAGAAAATACACCCATAAATCTTTTTTGTGGGTTTGGTGCATCACCCAACTTGTGAGAAGCATCATTTAATTCACTTACAAATAATTCATAATTATTTTTAGCAAAAGGATTGAATTTGTTTTTTCGTTCTGGAATGCCTCTCGTTAAAGTGAATATATTTGATGTATTAATCTCGAAATCAGTTATTTCGTTATGCTCATTGGCAATTGGGTTTATTGCAAAAGGTGCAAATGATATCTGATTTCGGAACACTTCGGCTAACCAAATTCTAAACTCTTTATTAAAGTCTGATAAGAAATTTTTATAAAAAGATTGTTGAATAAAGTTCGCGTCAAATTTTGCTCCATCTTCTGAAACAAATGGATAGTTTTTATCAATTGCCCAAGTCATTTTATCTTTTAAAAATAAATTGAAATAGAAATATTCTGTTAAGTTATTTATAATTGAATTTTTTGTACCATCAAATAAATCATTAAAACTAAGTTGTTTTACATCTTTAGTTCCAAATTCTTTATAAGTAGGATTTGAAGCAATGCCATTTTTAGTTTCTAAATAAATGTCTTCTGTATGTGCAAAATCAACTATTGATAAAGCAGATGCCAATTCAATAAAATGAGCATCATTTTTTTGATTTGTACCTCCTTCAATATTTTCATAAGTGTTTTCTGCTGAATCACCTATATAGTATAAAGAATTTATAGAATTATTTCCAGAAATATTTCTGGCATAATAATGTAAAGCTGCTTTTGTCTTTGTTATAAAACCGTGACTGTCAATTTGAGAATTAACGTTTTGTTTTACTTTGAAATATGGCAAAACCGAAATTGCTCCAATTCTTGAATTTTTTAAATGTTCGTAATTTTTACCACCAACTTTACCTTTCCTTAAGTTTTTAAGAAGCAAAGGGAAACCTGCCGCACCAGTTCCACCAAATATTGAACTTACAATAAAAATTCTATCGTCTGCTTCATAACTATCTGCAAATGATTGAAACACCTCTGATTTTGTAAATTGATTTAAAACTATACTTCCAATATTAGGATTGCCTTTAAAACCAACACCTAAATCGGCATCTAAATTCTTTTCTGAAAATAATAATTTTACTAAGTTTTTATTATTCGCATCTAGAGAATTGAAATCTATAAAATCTTTGAATCTATCATTTTGAATACCATCTAATTCAAAACGAAAACCATCAAACACTTTTGCTCCACCACCGTGTTCTGTAACAATATCACTTAATGTTGAGATTTTATTTTTGAAAAAATTATTTTGCTCATAACCATCTACAGTTTTATGAATGTTTTGGTAATCTCTAAGTAGTTTTATTGTTCTATTTAAATCGCCTCCAGCACTATCTGGATCAATTAAAATAGGAACAATATCAAAATTTGTTTTAACGCCAGATGCTAGTAGCATTGTTAAGGATTTGATAACTCTTGCACCAGTACCACCAATTCCGAATATATATAATTTAGCCATATTTTGTGTTTTTATGCTTTGTTTTAAAATTTACCGAAGAATAATTTAGGTGTTCCTTTTGCGTGAGATTTCCACCATTTGAGGCAATATGTCCAAATTATAAAAAACCCAGTTGCTATAATCCCAGTTTTTAAGCCAAACAACACGTATTGCATTATTTCGTAGTCTATACCTAAACCGTAAAATATATTTTGAGGAATAAATAAACCAACCAAAAAGGCTATTACAAAATTAATAAGTAGCATTATTAACCAATGTTGCCATCGAGAGAAACTAGGTCTGTTAATTATAAAATAAAATGCGACTACCAAGGTTAAACTTACAATTGCAATTATTAAACCTATTGAGGTATATAGTTCTTCTTGAAATAAGTCGTCAGAAAAAGTACCTGCGTAACCTAACCACTCAAATATCATTGAGAAAAATTCATTTAAATCCATAATTTTATTTTTTGATTTCGATGTTTATATTGAAGTAAGATTTGTTGTTAGGGTTTTGTGTAGTGTAAGCTTCAGAAACACCTTTAACTAAGTAGAGCAGACCAAAAGTTTTATCTAATTCATTTTTCACACCTCTATCGTCTATGCTATTACTTTCTTCAACCCAAGATGGAATTTTATTTGATAATTCTAACTTTAAATCTTGAAGTGTAAATTTATTAGAAGTAGCAACTGTTATAATATGTGTCGCAGTTGTTTTCTCGACAGTTAGAAAATCTCTTCTCTCAATTTTATTTCTATCTACTTCCTCAATAGATTTTTTAATAAATCCATTTGGTACAATGTAGTTTTCTAGATTTGTTAAATAAGATTTATCTACAGGTATGTTTTCTAAATCTATGGCTATTGAAAATTGAAGATTTCCATTTTCAAATTCTATTTCATTTATGCTTTTTAAATCTTTTGCTTTTCTGTCTGTTGGCTTAAAGCTTCCTATTTTATTGGTTTCTTTTAAAACCGTGAAAAATGGTTGGTTGTTTGCTTGATTGTTTGATAAATAATAACTGTTTTCAAAACCTTTTAAGTCCTCTATTTTAACTTTTTCAAGGAATTGATTAACATTTTTATCTTCACCAATAATCCATATATAATAAGGACGTTTTTCGTTTTTTAAATCTATAAAATTACCTAAATTCCTTTTGTAATTATAAGGATAATATTTACCATTATAATTAGAATTCATTTTATAAATACTGGTAGTGAGATTTGTATTAGGTTCTGCTCTAAATTTATTTAAAAAAGCCTCCATTGTTCCATTTTGTTGGTAGCCTAAAGAACTTTTAGTGTCTTTTGTTTGTTCTAACGAATAAATACAATCTGAAACTAAAATAGAAATACCATTAACAGTTGTATTATCTAATATATTTTTTAGCACATCATTTAATATACTCTCTGAACGGTTTGCTTTACCTCCCTTATCGTAGTATGGTGATCCTTTTTTAGGTTCTAATGCTTTTGCAAAATCTGTAAGTTCTTTGATTTCTGGTGCTGGATATACATTTTTATTTATGAAGTTAACATTAAGACCTCCATCGTTATAATCTTTACTTAATACGAGCATTTTGCCAATAGCAATTTCAAAATCTGTAATTCCTCTAACATAACCATCCATACTACCAGAATTTTCAATAAAAACACTAACTATTGTATTTTCATCTTCATTTTCAGAATTGTTATTAGGACTAAATATTATTGGTTTTGTACTATTTCGTCTCTTATTTGCAACTGATAAGATTAAATTAGTGAGTTCTTCTTGATTTATGTCATTATTTGAACCAATTATTTGAGGTAAATCAAGACTATTCTGTATTATATATGCATTAAATTCACTCCTTTCACTTTCAGTAATTTCATTCCCACTTCTCAGAGCAATATTAATTTTTTTATTAAGCTCATCTATTGGCTCATTACAAGAACTTAATAACACTAGGCTACCAAATAAAAACAGCACACTAAAAATTGATAATCTTGTTTGTTTCGGTTGAATAATAGTTTTTTTCATTCTGTTTTTAAGTGTTGGTTTAGTCAGTATTTTTTGAATTAAGCTTTAAATATACTTTTTTTTACTTTTTCTCTATTACGGTTTTCCACATTCTGTCTATTTTATATCGAGCGTTGGCAAATAAAACAGCTCTTTTGGTTTTTTAAGCGTTGGCTTATGTGTCGGCAAAAAACCAAATGTGCTGTTTGTGCGGCTGGCTTTTTTAGTTCATATATTCAATTTTAGCACGATTTTCGCATTATGCACAACGGTCTTGTGTATGAAACGTAGCGTATAAATAAACGCTAACTTTTCGGATTTAGCACGAGCCGAATTTTTTATTTTTATGTTTAATTTTCTTTTCTAAATATAACCAAATAAAAAATTTGGCGTACTTTGTAAATATACAAAAACCTCTCGGAAAGCCTATAATAGCTATGTTTTATACACGTTGTTAGCCACTGGCTTTTTTCCGCAAACTTGCTAGCGTTGGCGTGAAAGCTCTTTTAAATTTGTGAGGCACGAGCAAACTTTAAATGTGCTTGAACTTGCGTTGGCTAATTCACTACTTCTTTTTTAATTTTGCAGATTTTCCTCTATTCATTCTACGAGAAGACATTTTTTTCCAAATGTTTCGGAAGTCATTTACTTCTTTTTGAGAATAACCATATGCATCTATTAGAACAGCTTTATCCACTATATCTAAAATCTTTTCAATTTCATTATCTCTCATTAAATCATCAATAATCTTCAAGTCTATTCCGTGATTTTCAACAACTGGAATTAGTAATTCTTCAATTTCGGTTGGTTCAAATGTTAAAACTCCACCACCATAGCTTCTCCCAGTAATTTCCGAAAACGCAAATGTCAGAGAGTTCAGAAAACAAACAGTAATAGACTCAGCAGAATACTCTTCCGAAATAAATTTAATTCTATGTATTGTGTCTGTCGATGAAGCATTAACTTGATTTAAAACTAATTTTGGAAAACCATTAACTTGTCTCAAAGCAAATCCAGCTGGTTCCCATAAAGAAGGTGTTACATACCAATTTTTTCTAATTCTACATTTGTATCCGGTATGAAATTTATTCTCTTCTCCATATTTAATATAGTCCTGACATTCATTTGGTAAATCCTCAAAGTCTACGTTAGGAGGAAGGAAAAGTGCATTAGGTAAATCAGATTCAGAGTTGTTTTTATAGTCTTTATCATTGAAGATGATTCCACTTAAATGATTCGACTTACTAACAACTTTATTTGTGAATTTGCTCAAATTCCATTTCTTTACTTGACTTTGTTTCATCATAAAGAACTCGTTACGACCAGTTACTATTCCTACATTACAATTTATAATGCTTTTGGCAACTGGAATATTTCCTTCTGCTTTGGTTTTACGTAATAGTTCTATTTCATCTTTATTTAAAAAATACTTCGTCCATTTTTCTGAATTGTGCTCTATAATTTTGACTTCTGATTTAGAAACTTTATTAAAGTCTATTCTTTTCAAATCATCTAAATGGTCTACTTCAAGCGTCCTAATTCCCTTAGCATCTTTTACTTTTTTCTCACATAATAATAAAACTACTTCTTGTTGTATACCATCAAATACAAGTTTTTTAAATGTGATAATTGTAATTCTATCAAAAAAGTTAGATAAAAACACTCTTGTTTGTCCTGCATATTTTACTTGAAATAATTCGGCTGGAATTACCATTCCAAGTCTTCCATTTTCTTTTAATAATGAAGAGCCAATAACCAAAAATGGAACCCAAATGTTAGTTAATTTATTAGGAGTTAATCCTAAATCTTCCATCATTTGAATAGCAATAGTTCTATGTTCTTCTGGGAAGTTTTGATATCTTATAAATGGAGGATTTCCTACAACTACATCAAATTTATCATCTGAATTGTTTGAGATATAATTAAAAAAGTCACTATTGATTATAGTATCTGAATTTAAGCCATAATTATTAGCTCTCAAACTTGCTTTTTCTGCTTCTTTTGGAAACAATTCAATTCCCTTTATTTTACCATATAAGTCTTTTTGCTTTACACCAATTTCTAATAAGCGATTAATGCTCGCCTCAACAAAATTTCCATCGCCACAACTTGGTTCTAAGATTTTAGTATTTTCATCTCTAATTGCCCAAGAGCAAATGAAATCTGTAATTTCTTTTGGTGTGTAATAACCGCCTCTAAGTTTTTGTTCGTCTAGAACAATTGTTTCTTCTTTCATAGTTATTCGGTTATAAATAAATGGTTAGTTGCTGTATCAATATCTTGGTTGTCGATAGAATATAATTTGTTTGTAATATCAATTAAGTCTTTGAGTAACTTATTAAATTTTCGTTCTAAAACTCTCTTCTTGCTTACTTCATAAGTTGCTTTCAAAGAATGTTTTGTTTTTATAAGGTTTTTTACAATTTTTACGATTGTATCGTGAATTTTCTTCTCATCTGGTTTTGTGAAATCAATTGTCTTAATTGGTAGATTTTCTAAAAATTGTTTACCGTGAGAATAATAATCTCCTCTAAATTCACTAGCTCTCGATTTTACCATCGCTTCAATAACTGGATGAGATAGAAGACCTAATATGTAGAAAATAGAATATTCAGATGTTGAAAGAATAGAATAATAAGGACCATTTCCACCACCTGTAAATTGAATATTTTCTTTGTCATAAGCGTAGCTTTGTCCAGTGGACAGAACTGAGAATATTATTTTAGAAGCAGAATGAAATTTTGTTAAACTTTGACTTCTTCCATATTGATACCAAACAGGTTCTTTTCCGTTAATACTTCTTTTTTCTAGAGCAGTTTTATGATGGTTTAAATATTTCCAGCATTTTGGAAAGTTAGCTTGCATATGAGCTTCTGAAAAAACAGTAGCAGTATCGTTATTAATTTGATGAGGAAATATGATAAAACTATTAGCTTTTGGAGTATCAAACAAGGTTATACTGACATCATAAAGACAAGGTAAAGTGATGTTTTTTTCAATTTCCCATTCAACATCATTTTGAATGAAAAATATTGAAGTATCTGTTTCTTTAGTAGAGTTAACAATATAAATTTTATCAGCACTAGTTTGTAAGCCGACAGGAATATCAGCGATGTTGCTTAATAATTCTGTGCCAGATGCCTTAACTTTATTGAATAATGCCTGAGCTTCTGGAGATATGAATACCCAAGGATATTCAGAATAATCAGAGTTTGAGTAAACTAATTCTTCTGTGCTTTCAAAGATGTTTTCAATGTTAACATTTGAAATACGTCTAACCGAAAATAACTCAAGCTCTTTTTTATCTAAGACAATTACTGCTGTATATGTTGACCTGTTAGGAAATATTTGAGTAACTCCAAAATGTATTATTTTAGAAATAGAAGTTTTTTGGGTAATGGACTTTCTTAGTTTTAAGCCTCCTTTGACTATGAAAAATTTATGAGGAACTATATATCCAAGAATCCCTTCATTATTTAATAATTCTATTGCTCTTTCTATGAAAAGATAATATTTATCAAAATTGTCTTTTTTGGAAACAGAGTAAGGAGAGCTACTACTTCTGTAGTATTCGATTTCTTCCAGAGAATATTTAATGAAATTCTGAATTCGCACATATGGTGGGTTTCCTACAATTAAATCAAAACCTCCATTGGTCTCTAAAAACGGAAATTCTTCATTCCAATCGAAAGGTTTTATTTTAAAAAGGAGTTCATCTTCATCAAGTGCCTCTTTGTTAAAATCAAAGTATTTTTCATCTAGTAAAGAGTTACCACATTTTATATTCTCTTGAAGATTTGGGAGTATTTTTTCGTTATAAGTATCTAAATAATGATTTATAGTTGAAGCATTTTCGTTTTCAATTAACTTCAATAGCAAACTAAATCTAGCAACTTCTACTGCATATGGATTAATATCTACTCCAAAAATATTTTCGTGCAAAATTTGTTGTTTCTCAAGTAATGATAAATTCCAAGAATTATTTCCAGAAGGAATTAATTTGTCAGTATCGATTACTTCTTCATTTAGTAAAAATTCGGTTCTTTTTTCTAAAAGAAAATCAAAAACTGAAATTAAAAAAGTTCCTGAACCACTGCAAATATCTGCAACCTTTAAAGTTTTAGATTTTTCATAATCAATTCTTTCAAAAAAAGGAGCCAAAGTTTCTTTAACTATTTGTTTTACAATCTTCTTTGGAGTTGGAACTACTCCGTTTGAAGCGATTACTTCTGGTTCAGATACTATAGAAATGGTATTGTTTTCGATTAATTCAACTTTACTTCCTAAATATTTTTCATATATCTGACTTAGAATAGTTGGGTCAATAACAGAAAAATCATAAGGACTAATTGGATAGTATAGTTCATTAAATATTTCAATTAAAATATCATCATCTAATTGAATATTTAAAGCCAAATTATCTTCTATGAAATCGAAAAGCCCTGAATTGTATTTTTTATCAGAAGTTTGAAAAAGAGTTTTTAGTTCGTTGTAAGACGAAATAGATTTAAGAGTTTCAAATCTCTCAATTTCTCGGTCTTCACATATTCTCAGAAAAATAATACGATTAATTAATCTTTGGATTAAGAAATTAATATCATCTTGACCAATATCACTGTTGTTTTTAACAACATTATTTGCTAGTCTTTCTCTCCAATTTTCGATTTGTTCTAAAAAATAATCATCAAAAGTGCATCTATCTTTAGTTTCTATAGGAAAATCTTCTTCTAGAATACCTTGTTGGATAAATTCAAATGATAAGTACTTGTAAAGTTCATCGAAATTTTCAAGAAAAGATTCGAAATGAAATGATTTGTATCTAGAAACGTGAGCTTCATCAGAAGCATCAGGTTTGAACCTACAATCATAAATTATTATATGTTCAAAATTTGTTAATACTGAGATGTTTAAATTCGCACTCCATCCATATCTTCTAGTTTGAAAAGAAGCAGTTTTGGAGTTTTCAATGTTAATTGAAGCTTTTTTTGCTTCTACAAATAATTTTCTGTTTCCTGATATTCTTAATGTGTAATCAGGATTTTTCTTAGTTAACTTGTCAGCTTCTTCAACTTCAATTGTTTCTTCCTGTATTACAGTTCTTAAGAATTGATTTTTGTGTTCTTCATTTTCAACATCCCAACCAAATGATTTTAATAATGGATTTAAAAAATCATTTCGAAGTTGAGCTTCCTTGTAACTGTTTTTCTTAAAAGTTGATAGTTGACTTTTGAAATCTGAGATTAAGCTTTCTATTTGAGTATAACACTCTTCTTTATTTGATGTAATTTTATAGAGCATTATTTTACTGTTCTTTTCGTATTGTATTTGATTTCTTCTTCCGCAACTTTTAAAGCATTTAAGCCTTGATTTTCTTCTTTAACCAAATCAAAAACTTTATTTGCAAGCCAAAGTGTTTCTAAATTTTCAATAGGTTCATTAAAGATTTTACTGATAATCTTTAAATGTTCTCGTTTAAGTATTTTTTGGTTGCTTTCTATTTTGCTCAAATATGCGTCTCCAATACTTAATTGATGAGACAATTCTCGTTGAAGCATTCCGTTTTTTTCTCTTAACTCTTTTATCCGTTGTCCTAATGTCATTTTACCAAATTTAGACTTGACTTAATTAGGGCAAATTTAAGATTTTTTTTGACTTAATTTCAGAAATAAGTGTAAAGATTTTAATTCGAGTGGTGGAGGGAAAAGGCAAGCTCTTTTTATTTTTTGAGGCACGAAAAAAATAAAATGTGCTTGACTGTGCGGTTGGCTTTTCAGCTTGTGGCTAACGGTTTTGTGTATGATTAGTTGCGTGGTCAAGCACGAAAGTTAGCAAATAAAAACCAAATAGAAAGTCCGCGAGAACTTTCGTAAGCAATTAAAAACCAAGCAATTAATTATACACGGTGTTGCCAACCGTTATTTATTCCGTATTCTTTCAGAACGTTTTTCCATTTCGTTTCCACATTTTGAGGGATTAAAATACTTTCCTCATTCGCTATTTTCTGTCCTTTTTCTTTGTTAAATGATAAGAAATTAAAACTTCCTTGTATGTAATAATCATTGTCTTTTATTATCAATTTCCTGTGTGTTCCTGTCATTTTATGATTTCCTTGTTCTTCAAAATGAGTAGGTAAATGGATTAAATGAAAATTATTTTGGTATTTGCTTTTTAAATTTCGCAGTTTTTCAATTGTTCCGTAATGATGTTCATCATTACTTTCAATTCCATACAATATGATAACATCTACACTTTTTTGTAATGCTTTCTCAATGCTACTTATATATTTTAAAGTAGCACGTTTTACCCAAGGACTTTCTATTAATATTTTAGATTTAACTGTCTTTAATGCTTCTGCAAATTTTTCTTGCGTTTCCCAAACCGAAAGTGTTTGCGTTTCGGTTATCTTTTTTTCGGTTTCAGTTACTTTAAACTCTTCTAAAAGTTCACTATTATTATCTTCTTGGATTTTTGCAAAACTTTTTCTGTCGGAAGTTGTAAATTGATATAATATACTTGGATATTTTTCAGATAGAGATTTTGAAAGGCGTTTCTCTTTTGAAACATCTTTATCTGTATTTCTAACTTCAATATATGGTTCTAATTCACTTTCTTTTTCCTTTATTGGAATATATTCGATTAAATAATAATCGTGATTTTCCTTTTTATCAAACTTAATATTTGACTTGTCATAATCAACTAAATAAGCTTTTCCATTATTCTCTCTTTTATAAATATCAGAAAGTTGTTCGTTTTTATTTTTAAGCAATTCCGGATTTTTGATTGAATAATCTATTTCTGGATTTAATCTGTTTTCAATATTTTTATCGCTAAATAATCTAAAATTCTTTTGAATCGCTTGATTTGATATTGCATCAATTAAAAATTCAAATTCTTCTTCTTCAAGAATTTTTAAAATACTATTATCTTTTACAAATTCTTCTCCTTGTTCGGTTACTAACCAAATACCTGAAGCAAAATCTACAAAGCCTCTTTCACGCAAAAAGTATAATTCTCTTAATATAAAGTCTTCTTTGTTAAGACCTAAAAATTTAATTATTTGCTCTTCTTTGTTATAACCTGATTTTATTGTTCTTAAAAAAACTGAATACACTTGTTGTATTGATTTTTCAGGCGATTTATTTACAGTTGCGTTAACACGAACTCGTCTATATGGATATGCAAATTGGATAATTTCATTTATCCTATAATCGCTTGGACATTGTTTGTCTAACTTTTTATGTATTTCTTGTATGTCCATTAAAATATTTGTTCTACGTTTTTAACAATCCAATCTTTCTTCAATTCACTTAAATATTTTTGTAATGCTGGTTTTTGATTTGTGTTTTCTAAATCTTTAGGTGGTTTTGCACTTAATATACTATCTAAATTACCAACAATAATTAATAGTTTTTTTTGCCTTGACAAAGCAACATTTATACGATTTGAATTAGATAAAAAACCTAATGTTTGTTGCTGACTTCTTACTAAATCAAAAATGATAATATCCTTTTCTAAACCTTGAAATTTATCTACAACAGATATAACTACATTGTTAGATTTAACATTTTTTAGTTTACGATAATCAATTTTATTTCTTACAACTTTTCTTATTTCTCTTACTTGGGCAGAATAACCTGTGATAACACCAATTGTATAGTTCTTTACTTTTTCAAACCTATCTAATTGATTGAGAAGTTCAGGTATCAATTCAGCACTTAATTTATTTCTTGACGAACCATTTCCATCAATTTCACTTTTATATGAATTACCAATATCAAGAAAGATAATAGAACTATCAATTTTCAAATCAAGATTGTGTTCTTTTTCTTGTGGTCTTTCAACTGGTTTTATCGGTTCATCTCCAAAAGGTTCGTAAAAGCATTTTGAAGTTAGTAAAACTTGGTCTTTAGAACTTCTTCTACATTCTTCTAACTGACTTTTATAATCATCATCAATTTTTGTTATCACTTGTTCAAACAAACTTTCTCTATTAAAATAATCATCCCAACTGTCAAATTCATCTGTGTCAATTTTAAATTTTTCTCTCAACCATTTTTCAACTTCACGATTTGCAGTTAGCATTGGTCTTAATTGTCTATGGTCGCCAACTAGGATTAATTTTTCTGCTAAAACTGTTGGTATTAATGCTTCTGCTGTGGTTGCTTTTCCACTTTCGTCCATTATTACATAGTCAAATTCAAAATTATATTTTTGATATTTTTTTGATGCGATATGATTGGTTGTTGCACCAATTACTCTAATGCTATCTATTAATTTTTGATTTATATTACTATTTTCATCTAACGAACTAATTGTTGCTAACCAATCTTTAAATATTTGTTGCTTTAAAAAATAGTCTTCAAAATTTACTTTTACAAAACTATTAATTGATGTTAAAAACTGTGTTTCAGAAGTTAAAGATTTTTCTAAACCTTTAAACGTGTTGAAACGTTCTAACATTTTTTCTATTTGTTGTTTTTTTACTTTCCATTGTTTATTGGAAGAAAGGATTTCAAAAATTGGCAATAGAATAATATTCTCTTTTTCTAATGCTTTTTTAAATTGTGCATCATAAGGTTTCCAATTTGCTTCTGCTTTTTTCTTTACTTCTTCTTTCCAACCTTCAATTTTTCTCTCTAAAGTATGTTTTTGTAAACTTTTTTTCGGTATTCTAATACCGCTTAATCGAACAATTGAAATTTCTTTCCCCAATAGATTATCTAATACATTATCAACTGCATTATTTGTTTGAGAAGTGATTAAAATTCTAGCATCAGGATTTTTATTCAATATTTGAAATACTATTTCTGTTATTACAGTTGTTTTTCCTGTTCCTGGTGGACCTTGAATAATTGTTAAAGGATCTCTGTGAATTGCATTTAGTATAGCTTTTTGTTGATTAAAACTATATACAAAGTCATTTCCTTTTTCGTCTGTTTGGTAAACATTTGTTAGTTCTTGAAGTTCAAGATATTTGCCTTGTAAATCCGTAGGATTAAAAACGTAATGTATTAAATCTCTATTTTGAACTTCATTATTCTCTACTTTTCGTATTGCTTGTAATTGTCTTTTCTTTTCCTCTTCTTGTTTACTAATATTTTCAAATATGTATCCGTTTTTAGGAATTTTTTCAAAATCTAATCGTTCACAATCCTTAAACTTTAAAACTCTTGTTTTTGTGTCGAAATCATAAGCAACTCCCGAAAATTTCGTTGGGTCTTTCATTTGTTTTTTATCGGCAGATTCGCTTACGATAAATTCAAAATCTTCTGGACTTGGTGGTGTTGCTTTTTCAATATGAGAAAAGATTAAACCATTCTTGCTGTATTTTTCATTGTCTTGAATTTTAAATGAAATTTCATAATTTCCTTTTTTCTCGAAACTCACAAAAGGTAACCTTAATGAGTTTGTTTCTAAAACTTGCAGTTCTTTGGTTAGTAAATCTTTATAGAATTTTAACTCTTTGGTAATTTCTCTTTTTCCTTTTCTGTATTCGCTTTCGTGTTGTTTTTCTTTCTGTATTTTCTTAAAAAATGGTGTTAAGTTGAAATGTTCGCTATATCCATTTTGAGAAGTAAACACAATTGGCAAGCCTAATTCTTTTCCAAATCTCAAAGTATTAGAATGTTCTTTTTCCTTGTCTTCTTTTCTTGCAGAATTAATTATGTTTAGTCCATTTCCAGAGATTTTCCAAATGCAATGAAGATAGAAACTCTTTGAAGAAATATTTAAAAGTATATTTTCTCCTTTGCTCGGACTAATGTCAAACTTTGGTTTGAAGTCTGGCTTATTTAAATCTTCTATAACTTCTTGTATTGTATTTATATAAACGGAATTTTTATTGTCAAAAGAAATTTCACTTGTTATTTTCGATAATTTCTCTAAAAAAGAAACATAATTTATTCTATTAGATGGTAATTGCTCACAAGTTTTGTCTGCCAAATTTTGAACTTGTTCAAACTCGTTAATTTCATTTTTTGCAAAATACCATTCAATAACTTTACCAATAGAATAAATGTCAGATTGATAGGGAAATCCCTTTGGGATTTTTCTATCCCATTTTTCAGGTGACGCAAATTCTTTTGCGAAAATTTCTAATTCTTGTGATTGACTTAATGTTGCAGAAATATCAGAAATTCCAAAATCAATTAGGTAAAAATCAAAGTTTTCATCTACAAGTATATTCGCAGGTGTTATATCTCCGTGAGCAAGTTTATGGTTTTGTTGTAATTGCTGTAAGCAATTAGAAATTTGTTCAATTCCCTTTAAAAAATGCGTTGGTTTAATTTCAAAAACATTTTCCTCTAAAGAACTTGCGTTTTTATTTTCAAATATGATGCAATAAGCACTTTGATTTTCGTCCCATTCATATTCAATAATTTTCGGTAGGGAAGTGTGAACTGCTTTTTTTAAGTGTCTTAATTTATTGTAAAGAATTTTACTCGGTTGTGAGTTTTTCTCAATTCCTTTTATCCATTTGGTAAAATAAATTTCTCCACTTTCATCTGTTACTTTAGCGGTTGATGAATATCCTCTGTTTTGGATTTCTCCGTATAGTTGGTATTTGTCTAAAATCATTCAATAATATTCAGTTTTTCAATTTGAGCACGATTTTTCTTTAATGGTTGGCAACGGTTTGTATATGAAACGTAGCGTGTAAATGGACGCTGACTTTTCGGATTATGCACGAGCCGAATTTTTTAATTTTCTTTTTATCTTATTTTCTCAAAAAGCCAAATTAAAAAATTTGGCGGACTTTGTAAATACACACGAACCTCTCGGAAGGCCTGTAATAGCTATGTTTTATATACGTTGTTGCCAGTAGTTATTTCCAGCGTGTTTTTCAATTCAGTAAATATTTCTTTGTCCGCTAATGTAAATAAAAGCATTTCAAGTTCGTATGGTTTTGCGTTTTTTCCATAAATCTCAACCGTTGCTTTTTTAATAAAATCGCAGAAATCAAAGTATGCTTTTTGTTGCGAAATAAACAATTCCACTTTGTTCATATATTCCGATATGTGCGAAACGTTAATAATTGTATTCATATCGAAATCCGCTATTATTCTATTCCGACCACTTGGCATTGGATAATATTTTTCATTAAATCCGTTTTGGTTTTCGCAAGTCAAAATCAGCCAATTTAATGTGTAAATAACTCTTGAGTCATAAATCACAAAATTTTCTGGTTGCAAAAAGGATGAAATTTTGGACAGAGATGAAATTGTGCTAAAACAGTCTAATGATAATCTACCTTTTTCAATCTGTTTTTTAAATCGCAATATTTTGTCAATATTCCGCTCGTTTGGTTTAAATCCACGAATTCCACCCCAAACATTAATTATCCAAAAATCTATAAAATTCTGTTCCGAATGCGATTGATATTTTTCGCTTAAAATCCATTTAAGTTCGACATTTTGGTCAAACGGATTTTGATGAGTTTTCAGTCGTTCGTTTTCCGCTGAACTGAAGATTTTATCGGAAACGTCAAAATTGAAATCAAACCTCTTTTTCAAGTCGATTTGATTGCTAAATTCTTTCAGTTTCTCGATTGTGTTCTGCATTTTTTTATAATTACTGGCAACGTCTTAGTATATGAAATGTAGCGTGTAAAAAGACACTATCGTTTCGGATTATATACGAGCTAAATTTTTATTTTTTCTATTTTTCTTTAATTTTCTAAATATACAAAAATAAAAATTTGGCGGACTTAATAAAGAAGCAAAGACCTCTCGAAAAGCCTATAATAGCTATGTTTTATATACATTGTTGGCAGTAGTTTTTATCTTAATTTCATTTCTACTTCAAGTATTCCTTGTCCATTTTCTCCTAAATATTTTAGTAATATTTCTTGAAAAGCGTCTGTTCCATTATCACTATTGGTAAATATTAAAAGTCCTTGCTTTGTTTTCGGGACTATAAATGCAATAGTATGGACTCCAATGTCATCTCCTCCGTGAATTATAGCGTAGTCATTATTTGCATTAATATTTTCGTCAATATACCAACCTAAACCAAAATATTGATTTTCATTAATTCTTGTTTGATTTTTGACCATTTCTTGTTGTAGCTCTTTTGATAAATCAGCACCATTCATAATATAAACCATAAATTTACTATAGTCTTCAATAGTTGTTAATAAATCATCTGCTCCAGAAGCCAAATTGTGCTTTTTTGTAGGATATAATTCTCCTCCTTTTTTTGTATGCCATTTCGCAAACTTATATTCATATTTTTCGTTCCAAACAAAATTAGTATTGTTCATTTTAAGAGGCGTAAAGATTAATTCGTCTGCCAATTGCTGAATACTTTTATTGAATTTATTTTCCAAAACGTTTTTTAAATATTCAAATCCTTCTCCTGAATATTGGTATTTTGTTCCTGGTTCAAATTCGAAACTTAATTTACCATTTTCATTATTTCCTCTCCAATTAGAAAACCCTGTTTGATGGCTCAAAATAATTCTTGCTGT
Organism: Bacteroidia bacterium; assembly: GCA_038258655.1. Lineage (GTDB taxonomy): Bacteria > Bacteroidota > Bacteroidia > 2-12-FULL-35-15 > 2-12-FULL-35-15 > 2-12-FULL-35-15. The sequence goes on along the minus strand of JBBSPS010000029.1, from coordinate 2,062 downwards.
CAGTTTTTTAGCTCTAGCGTCATTAATAATGTCTGGGTCAATATAGTATTTGTAAAGAGGTTCATCTAAACTTAATTTACCTGAATCAATTAGTTTTAAGGCTACTAAAGCAGTAATTGGTTTTGTTAATGAAGCAACATTCCAAATTGTGTTTTTGGGTGCTGTTTTTCCTTTTTCTAATTCGCCAAAAACACTAATTTGTTTAATCTTTCCATCTTCAATATATCCAATTCCTAAAGCAGGAATACTCTTTTGCTCTAACCATCTTTCTGTTTCTTCTTTGTCGCTAAATAATAATTTGTTGTCAATTGGTTTGTCAGCATCTTTGTGGTTATAACTTAAACCTTTGCTTAATTTCCAATTTCCATTTTCAAGAATCCATAAGTGAGTAAATTTTGCTACACTTGTTAAGTATTCTTCTTTGTTTTTTTTGATAGCATAGAAACTATGTGTTCCAGTTTGAATTGCTCCATATAAAACGCCATTATTATTTAAAGGAAAAATGTCTAATGATTTTTCATCTATTAATCTTTTTGGTTTATAGTCTAACTTACAAAGTCCGTTTTCTATACTTTTAATAAAATCAGACTTTGAATTTGTAATTCCAGATTGGTCGTGATAAAACTCAAAATTGTCACTTACTAATTTTTTAAATTGTGCGATGTCACAATTGTTAAAACCAATGTTAAAAAGAAGGCTGTCTTTTTCTCTTATTGTTTTGAATAGTTCAGTTGATTTTTCAACTTGAGCATTTGCTAATGTTGTAAGCAACAATAGGGGGATTAATATGAAATGTTTTTTCATTACTTGAATTTTATGTTTGATACAAAATTCATTTTTATTCATTAAAGTAATCGAAAAAGTAACCCGACAAATTCCTGACAATAAAATGGCGTGTTTATATAATGTTGAAATTCAGCTTTATATGAAGGTTGTTGTTTTTCTCGATAGCCAAGGTATTTCGAAGTATGATATATAAGTTTACCACTAATAAGATAAGTATTGTAAATGTAGTTACTTGATTATTTAAAAAAAACCAGTTTTTTAAAAAAGAACTTCCAATCACAAAAATAATTGAAGCCAATGTCCATAGTATTTGAATAGAAACAATTTGCTTTGTAATAGTATTAATTTCTTTTTTCCAATACATAATTATTAAAGGCATTAAGATACTCCCAAAAGGAACTATCAGTAATAAAATTGAGGATAAGTTAATGAATTTAATGAGCTTGTTGTTACTTATTGTTAATTCATTTTGTTCCGTTAATAAGGCATCCTTATTTATTCCTAAAGTTTTAGATAAGGTTTCTAAAGTATAGCCTTTGGGTTTTATTCCAGACTCAATTCTTTGTATCGTTCTAACAGAGATACCTGATTTTGTTGCCAACTCTTCTTGAGTTAAGTTTAGCTTTTCCCTATATTCTGTAAGTGGTGACATTTTCTTAAATTTTGTTTAAATGCAGATAGGTTTTTTTAAATTACTGCCAACGTTTATGTGTATGAGCCGTTGCGTGTCTCACACACGAGACATTAAAGGTACAAAACTCCGCTGGAAAATTCCCAAGAATTTTCCAGATTAGCACAGACCCAGCAATGGCTTATACACGGTGTTAGCACACGGTTTTTCTCTCCGTTGCTATTATTTTTTTTCCGTCAGAGTAAAGTCCGACGTTTGTTTTTTCAGGATTCAATTTAGTCAATTCTGATTAAATTTCAGCTTAATTTTTTCGTTCAGTTTTGATTTGGTCGAGAAACACGAAGTTTCGGTTTTGCACTTAAAAACCAAAAAAAAAAATCGATTCCTTTCCGCGGTTTTCCGTCAGAGTAAATTTCGGCACAATGTTTTTCTTTTCCTTTTCAGCCGAAACTTTGGTTAAACACAGGTTTTTCCAATTATGCGACTTAACATTGGAAGGCGAGGAAAATAAAATTGTTCACACGAGTGATAATTACGCCGTTTTGGTTTTTCCGTATCTATTTCAATTTCGGTATGGTTTTTCAGTTTCTGCTCTTAAAAATCAAAAAATTTTCTCGTTTATCTGTGTTATCTTGAGCAGACAAC
>JBBSPS010000028.1:0-27221 GCA_038258655.1 Bacteroidia bacterium | reverse complement strand
TAGGGCAAAGTACCATTGATACGAAGGTTCTGAAGTGTGCCTGGACTCACTTGAAGTAAATCCATAACCTCGGAAGATTTAAGGTATTTTTTGAGCTTTCCATTGGATTGACTGGTAAGCAGTTTCTTGATGTCATCGAGCAATTCCATTTTGAAATCTCGAAGGTCGTCTGTAGTAATTATAGATGTCGGCATAATAAAACGTTTTAAAGAAAAGGACTATCAAAGATTTTAAATTTTTAATTGATAGCCCTTAACCTGATTTGACTTTCGTTCTACAAATTTGCAGGTCTTTGTTGAACTTTTTTCAATAGTCAATCCAGAGGTGGGAAAGATTTTTTGAAATAAATTTTGAGGTGTTTTGATGAGAAAGAAATAGCTTCAAATTGAAAATTGATGTCAATTCGATATAAATTTCTCGTGAAATTTTCTAAAATTGAATCTCCCAACTTGGGAGAAGGTTGGGACTATGCATCAGATTCTTCAAAACGTTTTATTAATGCCTCCTCCAATTTGTCAATAAATTTTGTCTTACTGCCTTTTCTTGCCCTGATTTCTATAAAGGTATGGTAATAGTTTCCGAGATTTATGTTGAAAATCTGCTCGAAAAGTGATGCCATCTCCTTGATGTCTGCGGTACCGCTATTAACAGCCCCACTGCTTTGTAAGGCGTAAATCAATTCGATAAGTTCCGTTTTGTTTCCTGTCCAGAAAAGTTTTGATGATTGCTTCATAAAGATTGGTTTTTGGTTGTCGGTATTAGTCTCAAGTTTTTCTATTTCCTGTTGCAAATAAACTATCAACATGTCATAGGCCATAATAGTGGCCACTGTCCCATCCTGACAGGTGGAAAACTTTTCATCAACATAGAAATGGAAAAAATCGGTAGAAGAGCGGAGGTCAGATTTGCCCCTGACGAAATATTGTTCGTCAAGGGTTGTTGCTCCTCTACGGTAATAGTGGTAGAACTCTAAATTATCATTGAAGAAGACCTGTAGTTTATTGATTTGTCTATTAAGATATTTGATTTGGAATTTGGAGCTGCTTCTCGGGCGCTTACTTTCAATGCTAAATAATTTTGCGTAGTAGATCAGTTTACTGAAAATTTGAGGTTTAATATGTTTGAAAAAGAATATTTCTTCTTGAGTTGAATCAAAACCATTTTCAAGTACTTCTTTTCGCAACGTTTTAATCCATCTTTCGGTATATGTAATACCAGTTTCCGCCCTGTACAGAATATCTTCTGTACAAGATTCCAAGGCTTCCAATTTTGCCTCGAATTCGGATATCAACGTTTGATATTTCATACATATGCATACCTTTTCTAGTTATTAACTTGACTCTAATATACCCATCAGCTCCAAGGTATAGTTATCTGATGTCTGTATATAGGCATATTTTTCTTGTACAGTTGCGCCCAATTTTCGCTTTTCGAAAGAAGCAGTAAGGCCTAAAGCTATATTTTTAAATTTCAAATCTATGACTCGCTTTATGGTTTGATATAACAGTTGGCGGTAAACATGAAATTCATTTAGATAAGTATAGTCCATTCCTACGAATGCCGGTATATAGGTCTTATGGATATTTTTATAACATAACATTACTCCAATTATCTTTTCAAGATTAGTTTTCGGACTAATTATAATAAACTCCCAATTGGGATGTTTGGATATATTCTCGAAAAGTTTATCTGGAAAAGAAAATGTATTCAATCCCAAATTGTTTTGATGGACATTGGAATATAGTTTTTGTACTTGTTCCAATTGATTTTTGTCACATTCGGTCAAAATTGTAATTTTCAGTAGTGGTTCAACTTCTAATATTTCCTTTCTATAATGTTTTCTATTTCTAGAAGATAGCTGAGAAATATATGTTTTAATATTTGAGGTGTCTTCAAGATCAATTGCACAAGAATTTGGCATTTTAATCCTAACAAAACCCTGTCCCTGAAAATAAGAATGTAACTCCGGAAGCTCTGAAAAATCGCGTAATACAATCATTTTTGAATTTAATGTGTGCTCCCAGTTTTCCAAGGTTTGAATCATAGCATTTAGTGCATCCTTTTTTAATGGATGTTTATAATCTAAATATAAATGGTCTCCTTCAGTGAAAAGAGAACCAAGGCTCAATACCTTTGATGTTAGATAATAGGGGTCTGAATGTCTTTCAGCTTCTATTGTCTGAGATGCACCCACATTTGCAAGCATATCATCCTTCCACAATGAATTGGTTAAAAAAGTTGTCAGAATTGGACGATTTTCTTGGTCTGAAATAATCAAATATTTAAATTCCCAATTATGTTCCTTCAGTTTATTATTGCTGAAAGCATTTTCCAAAAATTTTAGACCTTTCCAGTCAAAGACTCCATTTTTGCCGAGCAAGCCATTCCAAAATTCTTCATCTATATTTAAAATTGAATCTTCGCACTTAATTATGAGATCGGAATTTATTACTTCCTTTTTAAGGGATTTATCTATTGATTTAGGCTCCAATTTAAATGCTTGATAAACCCGGCTAGGATTAGTATGGGTATCTTCAAGTGCTTTTGGAAAATGATATACCATGGCCTCTACCAAACCTTTAATTTCTTCTTTCTGATTGTGTCTTGAAATAGTAATACGAACACCAGTATTTTTGACGGGAACAGCGGGGAATATTCCGAGGTTCACATAATAGCCTTCTTTCATCAATCGGTTTACAAAATTATAACCAGTTTTCGGCATACCAGTTCCAATATAGAATACAGGTGAAATATTTTCGTCAACTAAAGGGAGCTCCGTTTTTTGAAGTAATTCATTGAAGTATTGGATACGTTCTCTAAGTTGTTTTTGGAGCTCATATATTTCAGGGGATAAATGTATATTGGCTGAAGCTGTCGCTGCGGCCACCGAAGCTGGTTCTAATTGTGCCGAAAATGTTAATGGGCCACCAAAAGTTTTTAATTCGTGATACATTTTTTTATTGGAGCATACTAATACAGCTCCACTAGCACCGAAAGTCTTGCTCAAAGTTCCGAATAACAAGATATTTTCGGAAAGTTCCTCTAGTTCACTCAGCACATATCCAGTACCATTTTTACCAATCCAACTCATACCGTGTACGTCATCGTAGTAGAAGTTCAATTGAGGATATTTCAAGCTTAGGGTTTTGAGATCTGCAATGGGAGCAAAGTCACCATACATAGAATAGATGCCATCTGCCATATACCAAATCTTTTTTCGCTTATCAGAATAGGATCTTATTTTATCCTCTAACATGTTCAGATCATTGTGTCGAATCATATCGATCGGCACGCTTCGATTCTTTAAAACCTTTGCAGCACTCTGCACGCTCCAATGTACTTGATGATCTAGTATGATTGCATCCTGATCCTTTACCGCACTGGGAATTACCCCTAAATGTCCTAAAGTACTATTTTTGGTTATGATAATGGGGTTGTCGTACATCAGCGTAACCTTTTCCTCCAACTTTCTATATAAGGGATTGGATATATAAGATTTTGAGAGTGGAAACTGGGTTCCATATTTTCTGATTGCATCAATTGCAGCCTCTTTCAATCGAACATCTTGTTCGAGTCCTAAATATCCAGTAGTTCCAAAATGGAATAATTCTCGATTTTTTATCCAAATGGTTCTACCTGTGAAATTTTCTCCCTCTGCATATAAATGCAGAACACCCTCATTTTTGGCATCGGTAAATACCTCATTTACTGTGTCCAAAAAGTTGTTTTGTTTAATTTTTGCCATTGTCCTAATTTTTAGAGCATAAAAATTAGGGGCATTTGGTGTAAAATAAAAACTCAAAGTGGTTATAATACTCCACAGATAAGAAGTATTACCTAATAGGCAAGAAAAGTAATAGGTTTTGAATCTCTTACTGTTGATGAAGAGATATTCAATTGATAATTTCGTAAATTTAAATAGAATTACCAGCTTTCTACTTATGTTGTATTATATTGAAAATAGTTACGCTTCTTATAAATTTTTGAATGATATTGTTTATGTCCGATATCACATAGGAATAACAATTGATCGTAAAGGAGCAATAAAAATAGTGGAGGACCGCCTTAATCTTCAAGAGGGGCAAGCTTTCCCTGTACTATGTGATATTCGTGGCGTAAAGGATATCAATAAATCTGCTAGAGATTATTTGGCCTTGGAAGGCTCTATCCTTATAAAAGCTGTAGCATTTATTGTAGAACCACCTCTTTCGGATATAATGTCCAAATTTTATCTTAAAGCAAGCAAACCTCCTATTCCTACTAAGTCTTTTCAGATATTTGAAGAAGCAGAAGAGTTTCTTAGCAAATATGTTTGAGCAGAAATGAAATCATACATCTTATTGATTCTCAATATTAGTATCAAATTAAAAAATTATGTCCCAATCAAAAAAGAAACGGCTTACACAGATAAGGAATATGCTACTGGAAATGGGTTCTGGAAACTTTTTTTACAGGGTTGAACGTTCTGTGAAAAATGACAATATGGAATCATTAGTGATGGCTCTTAATATGATGGCTGAGGAAATCGAGGCAGCTATGGTGCATCAAGGCTATGTTAATGCCAATCAAACTATCAAACATATTGTTCTAATGAGTTTTATTATTGATTATCAAGGTTGTGTGAAAGAGGTAAATCAACAAACCTGTAGTGTATTATCATATCTATGTGAAGATATTCTTGGACAGCCCTTCAACAGCTTTCTTGACAAAACCTCTTCTAAAAAATGGCAAAAATCTTTTAAAACTCTACAAAACAAAGAATTTCACGACACTTCCATGGAACTAACATTTATGACAAAAGAAGGTCTTTTGATTCCGAGTGCATGTTATATAACAACATATCTAAAGGATATTGATGTAGCTAGTAAGATGCTTTTAACGGTTGTAAAACATTCAAAAAATGATATAGAACTGGAATTCGATCAAAAACAGAATATTGTGAAACTTAAAAATATTCCTAAAGAAGGATTGTCTCCTTCTTACCAGATTCCAAAAAAACAGAAAATCCGACTTAGTTATGAGGATATAGCTAAAATTAGGGAAGCCCGCGATATTTTAATTAATAATCTCGAAAACGATTTTCCTTCCATTAAAGATTTTGCGCTTCAAATTGGAACCAATACATTTAAATTAAAGTATGGCTTTAAGGAACTTTATGGAATAAGTGTTTATAAATTTCTAAAAAATGAAAGATTGAGAAAAGCAAAAATGTTAGTTCAGTATGGGGATAGATCTTTCAAATCTATCGCCCACATGACTGGGTTTAAAAGCGTACCACATTTTTCACGCACTTTTAAAAAACAATTTGGATATACCCCTACCGAACTTAGAAAAAGATCCTCTTCAGATGATAAATAGAACTTTTTTTTAAATTATTCAAAGTAATACCTCTGGGGCAAGAACTACTCCCGAATGCACAAATTTTAATACCGAATTTTATCATATCAAACTAAATGATATGATTTTCCCCACAACATATAATAGAATACTTGTAAAGACTATTAGTGTTTTATTTATTGTGCTGTTTGTATATGCTGCAACCAGCAAGCTGTTGGATTATGAAACCTTCACTGTGCAATTGTCCCAATCCCCACTCCTTAGTGCTTATGTGTCCATTATTGCCTGGGCTGTTCCGGGTATGGAAATTATAATTGCTATTCTTTTGATGACACCTCGCTTTAGAACTGTGGCATTCTATGCGGCTTTTCTATTGATGGTGATGTTTACTGCTTATATATTTATTGTTCTCAACTTTTCCGACTTCATTCCCTGTTCCTGCGGTGGGGTTTTGGAGAAACTTAGCTGGTCACAACATTTCATTTTTAATTTGGTGTTTATACTGTTGGCTGCTTTTGCAATACTTATAGGGCAAAAAAAATTACTTAAAGGAAAACTTTTATTACTCACGCTTATTGTCATATTTGGAATTGGAATTGTTGCGGTTTTATATGCTTTTTCTGAGAAAAAAATACATCGTAATAATGCGTTTCAAAGAAGATATATACCACACCCCATTGATAAAATTGGAGAATTTCATCTTGACTATAATACTTATTATTTGGCAGGCATAGATGATTCAATTGTTTATTTAGGAAATTTTGGGGCTCCACTTTTCTTAAAAGAATTAAATATATCATTAAAAGAAGAAAAAAAGATTCCGATACGCATCAGTAATTACAGACTGCCCTATAGAAGAGTCAGAATATCAGTAGAACCTCCATTTTTTTATTTGGGTGATGGCACTGTTCCTATTATTTTCCGGGGAAACACTATAGATTGGAATGCCAAACCGCTATATGATAATAAAGTATATTTTTCGCAATTTGTTGTGATTGATTCTGTAAACATAGGAATTCTTACAATGAGTACTGCTACAAATAGCAAAGCTCTGGGGTTAATCCAAAAAATAGATGATAAGGATAGTCTGATATTAAATACTTCACTATTAAAAAATGAACGTAGCAGTTCATTTATTGCCGATGGGTTGTTATTATGGAATGACAGCCATCAAAAGTTTATATATCCATATTACTATAGAAATAGTTTTGAGGTTATGGATAAGCATTTTAAGTATGAGTATTCAGGGACATCAATTGATACCATTCGACAACCTGTTTTGGATGTGGTCTATTCCAATAAGGACAATCAATATTCTTTGGGAGGGAAATCTATAACCGTTAATAGACTAAGTGCCACTTCTGATAATTACCTATTTATCAACAGCGACCGTTTGGGTCAATACGAAAATGAAAAAATATTGAAGTCCGCGTCAATTATTGATGTGTATGATATCGTTAAAAATATTTACTCCTTTAGTTTTTATTTATACCATCCTCCCGATAAGAAGCTTATTGAATTTCAAATTCATAAAGGTTTGTTGGTTGCGATTGTAGACGATAATTTATTGCTATATAAGTTAAAGCCCGAAGTATTTTAACTTCGACTCTAACTAAACACATACTGCGCAGTATCAGGAATAAGACCGAACACCTGTAAAAAAAAGTAGGTCGCTAATTACATTAAAATTCATTTTATGAAAACAAAAATTTTAAAATTCGGTATGCCTTTGATGGCATTTTTACTGGCAATCGTGTTTGCATTTGCAACTGAGGACAGTAACATGAAAAGTGATGCCCTAGTGCAGGGTTATATTTTTCAGAACAATGATTGTATTACAACCTCTAAAGTTTGTAACCAAATGGGTACAATAGCTTGTAAGGTTGGAAGCAATCAGGTATATAGTTTGGATCTTGGAACATTCTGCTCGGATCCTCTATACCATAGACCTAATTAGATTGTAAGCAATTGGGGTGTTTACACCCCAATTGTCTTTATTTGCAATAACTATCAAACCATTTTTTAATTTCACTGGATAGCAAAAGCTGAGTGTCATGCCTCTCTGGAGAATGACCTTCGTCTTTAACTAAAATAAGGTTTGCTTTTTTATTAAGTCTTTCCAACGCTACAAACAGTTCAAGACTTTGAGTCCAAGTAACTTGATAATCCTTATCACCTGTCCAAATAAGGAGTGGTGTATCAATATTTTCTACAAATTCTAAGGGTGAGTTCTCTAAATAGGCTTTCTTGTTTTCATAATAACTTAGTCCCATTCGCCATTGTTGATCCTCATACCTCCAATTATCTGTATTAAGTTGGTTCCAATTTATACCATGATAATGACTGGTAAAATCTGTAACCGCAGCACCAGCAACAATAGCGGCAAAACGATCAGTCTGGGTTGCAATAAAGGCTGCTTCATAACCGCCAAAAGAATGACCTATCAAACCTATTTTGTCATCATTTATACTTTTATTTTCAAGTGCCTTATCTATTGCGCGATTAACACTATTTAATGCTGATTTCCCTGGTTTCGTAATTTCGTAAGTAATATCGGGAAGAAGTACAAAATAGCCAGAGGTAGTATAACTTAGGATGTCAAATCCCTGATAATTAAGTCCTGTTGGAGGTGAAAAATTAATGGCATCCCTAGACTTTTTTTCATAGATATTAACTAGCATCGGGTATTTTTTTTCTGGCTCATAATTGGCTGGATATACCAAGGCTCCATTCAATTCTTTACCGTCAACCTCATAGGTAATCATTTTCTTATGCCCCAAATCATAATCTAAAAGTTCCTCGTCAGCTTGATAAATAACATTGGATCTTTTTGTTTTCAAATCATAGTTAACAATTGATTTTGGCTTTGTTGTCGACTCCGAATAGTAGATTATTTTTTTTTGATTGCCTACACTGTAGATCTCGTGGAAGCTGTTATCCTCATTCAAAAATTGTTCTATGGAATAATCTGCTCTTAACAGTTCGATCCCCGAACGGTGTGTATTATAGTTTACAAACTTTAAGAATTGTCCTTTTTCGAGATTAACTTTTTTACTTGAAAAATTATTTCCAATGGTCAATTGGTAGAAGTGATCTGAATCGGTAATTACATTCAGCGTATATCGATTATTTTTTTCCCGCCCCTTAGTTAATCTTCGAGCCTTGCTTCCGTCAGGTTGCATGATCCAAAGATCATATTGGTCTGATAATATTATTTTATTGTCGTTTTCAGTCCAAGCTGGCTTGTTATATACTTCAATTCGTTGTATTGGATATTCATTTTCCTCATTTAAAAAATTTGTTTTTATGTCCTTGGTTATATTTTTTGCTGTATTCTCCGTCATGCTATAAACCCACCAATTGTTATCCTTAAAATAGGTTAAGTACTTTCCAGTTGGAGAGATGGATAATAAACCATTTTGAAGGGATTGCTCTTTTACTATAAGCTTTGTATTACCTGTCATTAGATTTTTAATATAAAAATCCGCTTTGCGTAATTCGGTATATTGAAAACCATATTGAAGTTCATCGTATACAATTGCAAAAGAGTGATTTACGTCCATTGATGCCAAAGGCAATTCTTCTGTGGCTATTTCTCTAACAATCCCTTTTTCTGGATACCAAGCAGTTAGAAGGTATGAGTATATGTATTCTCTATGCCTTTTTAGATTTGGATAGAGCATTGGATCTGTAGTATTCCAAATTTCAATTTTATCCTCCTCGGGTAATTTTTGAGATTTCTTTTTTTTATAAAATAGCACTTTGTTTCCGTCGTCCGAGATGAAAGGTTCCCTATTGCTAAGCTCATATCCATAAAGTTGAGAACTTAAGAGTGATTCGTCCAATGCTACAAAATTGCCGTTCATTTTATAAATCTCTAAGATGTTTTTTTCTTTAAATTCTTCCATAATCAGAGCTGTTGTTCCTGTGTTATTCCACTTTAAAAAACTTGGGACTTTGTATTTTTTTTCATTTAAAATCTCAAGAGTATCGTTCAATGCATCATAGAGTATGGTTTTGCTTAAATTATCTTTTATTTCAATTGCTATTACATAATTATTTTTTGGGTTCCAAGCGAACTTGGTTACACCTTCAAAACTTTTTTCTTGATTGGTTTCCAGATTTCTGATGTAAAGGGTTGATTTAGCATTTTCGATATTTTGGATGAATGCCATATATTTTCCTGAGAATGAGAAATCAAAAGTTTCTACGCCCTCAAAGATTACCTTTTTCTCTTGCTCCAAATCAATTAAAACTAACTCTTTGTTCTCTGAAATATTAGCGAACCAAAGATTGTTCTTTGAAAATTTACACTTATAGCCATCAGATAAAGTATAGCTTATGTTTTTTGAAGTATGACTAAGATGGAGAACATTATTTTTTATAGAAAAAAATTCCTTAAAAGCTATCCAATTGCCATCTGGCGATATTTCTTTGGTGATTAACCCATTGCTCCATTCCTTCTCCAGACCTTCCTTATATGTTTTCAGTCCTTGTTTCAAATCAGGAATCTCATTTGTATATGTTGTCTGAGATCGTGCAGGTATAATACCTATGGCGAACAAAATAATAATAATGAGGCAAAGATTTATAAGTTTAATTGTTTGAATTTGTTTTGTTTCCAATTTAAAATGTTTATAAAATTATACAGTTATTTATTTTCAAGCTTTCAATATTCGATGCAATTAATTATCGCTTTAACTTTGATAAAATTTGAGATTTTTAATATCCCGGATTTTGAGGTTCAAGTTTTGGATTCAATAATAATTCAGATTCAGGTATTGGAAATAGAATATCAGTAGACTTCCAGCCAATTTTTATAGGGGATAAAATTTCCTCAGCAATTCCCAACCTGCGTAAGTCAAACCATCTATTGCCATATTCGCTAAAAAACTCAAAACGGCGCTCCATTATGATTGCATCAAAGAGTTCCTGGGAGTTTTGGGCATTAGTATTTTCCAATCCCGCTCTTTGGCGTATTATATTTAGATCATTTTCAGCCCCAAGATTATTTCCCTGCATTAAACGCGCTTCTGCACGGATTAGATATTGTTCCGAAATGCGAAGAACAATAGAATATTCAACACTGGTTCCAGTATTGAGGTTTTGCTTATATTTAAAGGGGAAGAACCAAGTGTCAGAGCCTTCTGTGAGGCTCTTGATCCAATTTTGTTTCCTTAGATCACTATCTTCCATATCTTCTATTAATGAAATATTAAGAGCCATTAATGGCGGAGGGCCGGAGGAAAATATAAAGGTTGAGCCTTCCAATGTATTGTCTCCATTATTCTTTGGCTTTAGCTGTAAGATGGCAGAAGTGCTCTCTTTTAAAAATTCATTTTGAATATCCTCTTCAAGAACGAATTCACTATTATTCAACAGTAAATTACTTTCATGTTCCGCTTTTTCCCATTGGCGATTATATAGATAAACTTTGGCCAGCAAAGCCGCTCCAACCCATTTATTTGCCCTTATACGTTTCCCCGTAGGATAGCTTGGTGCTAAAAGATTTTTTGAGTTTTCTAAATCTTCAATTATGTTCTCATATACAATTTCCGATGGCATTCTTTCCGCTTCACTGTTTATAAGATAATCGGTAGTTTTAATGTATGGAATGTCTCCAAAAATATTCACCAAGTAAAAGTGGATCATTCCCCTAATAAATAAGGCTTCACCTTTTAGCTTTTCCTTTACTTCATTTGTTAATGACTGTGAGCCTTCCAGTCCTTCAATTGCGGCATTGCACATAAATATAAGATTGTAGGCGCCGTTCCAAGTATCGCTAATTGTAGGGTTGGAAGCAATTGTTTGGTGGCGGTAAAAATTTTCCAAGCTTTCGCCTGGTTGTCCGTAATAGTCCAGTTCATCCGAATAAAGCCCCATTATACCTCCAATACCAGTGGGATTTCCTGTTAAGATAACTTCGTCTCTTAATATTGCATATAATGAAGTTATAGCGGCGGTTGCGGTGTTTTCGTTCTCATAAACAGCTTCAGTCGATAATTGGCCCACTGGATCTTCCGCTTCAAGATAATCCTCGCAACCAAAAGGAACAATTAGTAAGCCTAATAGGCCCACAGTAGTTGATAGTTTTAGGTGTTTTCTTATATCTGTCATCATTTGCTATATTTTAAATAGTTATAGGTAAAATTTTATTTGAAGTTGAATTCTTCTTAATGGAGGAAGAAATCCTTTTATTTGTTCAGGATCACCTCCTTTAAATTTTGTGAAAGTCATAAGGTTTTGTCCCATAAGTGATATTCGGCAGGATGTGTTATTTTCTTTCACGAGTGGAATTGTATGGGAAATGGACAGTGATTTTAGACGTACAAATGACGCGTCTGAAAGTGTACCATTGCTTTGCGCAAAGTTTGAATAGGCCAAATATGCTTCATCGTTAAAACCGCTAGTGAACTTTTGAAGTTGCGATCGGTCACCTGTAAATTGCCATCTATCCAAAACACCAACTGGTTGATTGAACATGGTTCCAGGTGGTTCATTACCATAAAACTCATTAAATCCTTGTTTCTTCACATATTGGAGGAAAATATCTAATGACCAATTGTTATAATTAATGGAATTTAAAAAACCTCCTAAAATTTTTGGTGTTAGGTCAGCGATATAACCTCGATCTTCTGTAGCCGTTATAGTGCCGTCTCCATTATAATCTTTAAATTGATATAATCCTGTATCTGGATTTACTCCTATTAAATTGTACAATTTGACGATTGATAGGGGTTCACCAATTACAAACTGATTGGCATAAGTAGATTTTTCAAGCCCCGGAAACGCCACTAACTTATTTTTTGGTAATGAAAGGTTCAGTGAAGTTGTCCACTTAAATTTCTCCTTATGGATTAAATTGCCAAAAAGTTCAAACTCCAATCCCGAGTTCTCAACAATAGCATTTAGATTGGCTTGAATAGAGGGAAATCCAGTAGTCCCCGGTAGTGCATAATCTACCAGTTGGTTTGAAGAACGATTGTTGTAGTAAGCAGCTGAAAACTCTAAATTTCCATTTAAAAATCCCAACTCAAATGCTAATTCCTTTTTTATGTTTTCTTCCCATTTATAATTGGAATTGTATAGTCTCGCAGGTTCCAAACCAATATTACCATCATAGGGTTGATTGGTAATGACGTAGTTTTGTAGATATTGATAATCTTTTATCTGATCGTTACCCGTAATTCCATAACTTCCACGTAGCTTACCAAAGCTTAACCAGGACCAATCCACTTCTTCTGAAAAGATCCAAGCCAAGCCGACTGCGCCAAAATTGCCATATTTGTTTCCCGTACTGAACCGGCTGGAACCATCACGCCTTCCGGTAAAATTAAGAAACAGTTTTTTTTTGAAGGAATAATTTATCCTTGCAAAAAAACTTTGGTATTTATATTCAAAAGTGCTTTCATTCAAAATAATTAAATTACTGGCAGCACTTAGGTTTCCAAGAAAACTGTTATTGGCAAAACCATATCCCAAAATGGTTAAATTCTCTGTTTTTTGATTTTGATAGGTCGCTCCCAAGAGTAAATCCCAGTTGTGAATTTCACCCTGCTTTGTCCAGTTTATCTGTGGCTCAGCAATAAACGATTGATAGGTGCCCGTATGTAAGTAAGATTGGGATACGCTACTATCAAGACCATAGGCTGGATCATAAATGGTATGGGGTATTTTATTGTTGCTCTCCAAATTTTTAGATGTATACCCTGCCTGTAGCCTGATATTTAGATTTTTAAATAGTTGATATTTCAGAACTGTATTTCCTAAGAGATTTTTGGAGTCATTAGTGTATTTACCTTCAAGACTTGCCAATGGATTAATCCAAGTACTATTTTCCCAATTTAGTTCACCATTTTCATCAAATAAGGCAGGGGCATTCGGCGCTAGTATAAGTGCAATGGCCGATAGGTCGGTGCCTGGAAGTAGATTATTTTCAAGCGTATACCCAGAACTGAAACTTATTTGAAATTTTTGATTAGTACTGGTATGTTGAAGATTTGTATTTAGTACTATCCGATCATAATTGAAATCACCAGGATAAACCGTTGTTTCGTTTTGATACAGTCCACTGAGCAAAAACTGGGTTTTTTCATTTCCCCCTGATACGGAAGCATTAACTTCCTTTGTTGTGGCTGTTCCACCAATAAATTCATGTTGCCAATCCGTATAGCGGTTCATATCCCATGTTCCGTTGATATCATAAGCTGTTTCAGGATATTCAGAAATACCGTCATTTGCAAATGCTTCACGCCTCATTTCTATATACTGATTCGTGTTAAGTAGCTCAATTTTTCTGGTTATTGTAGCTACACCTGTACTGTTTCCTATTGAAAATTTGGTTTTTCCCTTTTTTCCTCTTTTAGTGGTAATGAGTACCACCCCATTGGCACCACGAGAGCCGTATATGGCAGTAGCATCAGCATCCTTCAGCACTTCAATACTCTCTATAGAATCTGGATTGATAGCATTTAAAGGACTGATGGTCCCGCCGGGGATAATTAATCCCGATGCCCTTTTAGAACCCAAAGATTGACTATCATATGGAACACCATCAATAATAAAAAGAGGTTCATTGCCTGCGAAAATGCTATTCTGGCCACGTATTCGAACAGTGAATCCTCCTCCCGGCACACCAGATAATTGTGTAATATCTACTCCTGAAATTCTTCCCTGCAAAGCAGCAAGTGGATTGGAAACAGGTTGGCTCTCTATTTCGGTTGCGTTAATACGCGAGATACTCCCCGTCTTTTCCCTATCGGAAACTTTATAATATCCCGCATTTATCACCACCTGGTCCAATGCTGTGGCATCTGGCTGCATTAAAACATTAAGAATAGATTTAATACCGACAGGAATTTCCTGCATTTTATAACCCAAATAGCTAAACACCAGCGTGTCTGAGCTTTTGGCGGTTATGGCATAATGCCCGTCCATATCACTTTGAGTGCCTCGCGAGGTGTTTTTTACCAAAATATTCACGCCACCCAAAGACCCACTGGCATCTGTAACTATGCCAGAGATAGGAGGAGAGCCATTTTGTGAGGTTAATGTAGTGCTTAATGCCCAGAGTAGGGCAAAAGATAAGGGCAGGACATAGAAGCGCCTGTAATTATTTTTCATAATTTTGCATCAGTTAAGTTTGAATTAATTTTAACTACTGGCCTGCTCCAATGGTCGTCGAAAACTGGGAGCGGGTCATTTTTGTTTAAAGCTATAGGCTTTAGGCCGTAAGCTTTAAGCGGATGCAATAACTTCTGCAATAAGAAACAGTTGCCTTGAAAGAAAGTTGAAGAAGAAAACACGACCAAGCCCCATACAAAAAGGCGCGGAACTCAACTTACTGCATTAGAGGTACTGGTTACCTTGGAACAATAAGAGAGCCCACGCCCGGGTCGTGAGCAATCTGCTTATCATCTCGTTCCAATGAAAATTACCAGTTTTCTAATGAGAGATTCAAAGCGAAAGCTTCTAAATTTTTGCTTATAGAAGAATCGCAAATATATGTTATTAAGACAAATATAGTAAAAAAATAATAACGGTAAGATATATCATACCATTATTATTGTTAATAAGTGAGAAATTTAGCAAAGGCTAAACAGAAATAAGGTGACTGAAAAGGAAAAATTTGGAAAGTATCTATTGAAATTAAGAGAAAAAGCACCAAGTAAAGATTATAATAAAGAACACATTTCTCAACAGGAGCTAGCCGATAATAGTATTGGTTTAACCAAATACTTAATCGGTACTGTTGAAAGAGGTGAAGCTAATCCAACATTAGATAAATTGATTTTTTTGGCCAAATCGTTAAACTTAAAGAAAATAAATTTCTTTGAAATACAAATTGATGTAGATAAGTATATTAGGGAATTAAAAAAGAAATAGGTGCCACAAGTACGCTTTTGTATAGTTTGATTATTTTTGGTTGTATTTGTAATGCCATCCTTCATATCTGAAAATAGAAAAATTATGATATATGGAATGGCAATAGGGATCGCTCAAATCTCACAAGCATATAAAAGGGGACATTAAGTTCTTTCACCTTATCTAATTGAAACTGGCAAACAATAAGTCGAAAGATTCATGTGTTTCACATGGCATGCATGCGTAAACTTATCTATTTTCTAGTGCAGTGTAATTATTTACTGTTGTTTTTTAAACCAGCAAGATTATTATATTTGTATTCTCCCCAGTTAAAAGCCCACTCTTGTGGTTTTCCGTAAAGAAGGAATTTTATTTTCCTTGTATATTTGATTAATAAATTTGCGCACAAGTTCAATCTAGCAGCAATGAAGTTTTAAACCTACGAATATATACACTTTGTCATTAATGTTATATAAGTCTGCAAAAACCATTTAAAAATATGAACAGACCGCCAATTTTTAAAGTTATCTATTTGAATGAAAATATCGATAAAAAAATAATTCATGAATATTGGGAAGTTGATAGCGAAATTATTGGATGGAAAAATCCTGTCCAAAAAATAGCTAAATTAAATAGTACTTCAATGGGCTATGTATCTAGATACACAAAAGAAAATAGTCGTTTCGAATTATATTGCACAGAATGTTCAAATCAAATTGTTAAATGCAATTTGCGAAGTGGGTTAAATTGGTTTGATTTTTTATCAGGTAACGAAATTCGTTGCGAAAATTGTTTCTCTAAACCACAAGTAAATATTATCCACAAAACTGTAGTCAAAGAAATTGAGCCAACTTTCAAAAGCGGCAAAAAGATGAATATCGCTTTCGAAACGAAACAATGGGTGGATTTAAATCAGCCGGAATTAGAAGTTTTGATTAAAGTTGCTGAATGCAAATCACGTAGTGAAGTGTATTCAAAAGTATTTCCCGACGAAAATTTAAGAAGTTCATACAATACTTTCTATTGGCGCATATTAAATAGACTTGATGATCTAAACTTAATTTGGATTGACCGAGAAGAGGATGGCAGTATAATTCAATTTCACACCCACGGGAATTTGTATAAAACTTTGCTTAAAGATTTTCCGGATTTATTTCTGCCAAGAAAAGAGCCAAATCCACCCAAAGCGTATGGATTTTCTATTCAAAAAAACAAAAACAAGGAAGGAAAAGAACCAGATTATAATGGTCAATTTGAACTTAAAACTGATTTAGAATTTAAGAAAGGTACAGTTTTAAAATTTGCAGTTTGGCACAATAAAATTGACGGATTGTATATAAGAATTCAAGATGCGTAAGAAAATAATGTCAACAACTGTAGCAGTTGTACAATCCCTTAAATTTTTTTGAACCAAACAATATAATCTACTTTAAGTGGCTTTGTTTTTTTGTTCTGGTGAAGGAAAAATATTATATTTGGTATTCTCCCCAATTTAAAAGCCCACTCTTACTGTTTTTCGTAATGGGTGGGCTTGAGTTTGTTTTATTTGTAAACTATGGAAGGAAAAATTTTAAAACTTGTGTATAGCCAAAAATAATGGGTATATAAGTTTAGTAAAGTTGGGAATATAAACAAGTTAGTAGCAAGGTTGCCAGACCGTACTACAGGCGAAATAAAATTGACAAGAATATGAAAGTTACAGACGAAAAAAACCCAGAAACCATATTGACTGAACTTGAAAATTTTCATCCTCAATTTATTCAAAGTTCTCAACGAATTATGGAAGCAGGAAACTTTAAACTTTTTACTCTTGATTTTTTGGCATTGTCTGTTAATAATAGAGCAATTTCTTTAATTAATGGCTAGGTCACATTAGTCAAATCTAAAAACTATTTGACAGCAGTTTCTCTTATTAGACTTCAACTTGACAATGCACTACGATTTTTTGCTTCAACTCTTGTGGAAAATTCAAATGATTTTGCTATGCACTTTATTGACGGAAAACCAATTAAAGATTGCGAAGATATAAATGGTAAAAAATTAAGTGATAATTATTTAGCAAAAAAGTTAGATGTCTATTTTAAAGGAACTCAAAAATTGTATAATGACACTTGTGGCTACATACATTTAAGCGATAAGCATTTCTTCCCGACAGTTTCAAAAGAGAAAAGAGAATATTTAAAATTTGGAATACAAATAGGAAGTTCAGAAAATTTTACAATGGATGATAAATTTGAATTTACAAATACAATGCTAGAAGTTTCAAAACTTGTTTTAATAGTAGTCGAACAATGGAAGCACGAAAAAATTAAGTTAAGTGAAATTCACGACAAACAAAATGTACTGAAATGACAGAAGAACCAGAAGAACCAGAAGAAAAACAAAAGGAAATTTTTGAGAAACAATACAAAATTGCAATCGAAGCCAGAGACAAGTTAAATGACAACTATCACAAATGGATGACTTTCTTTTACTTAGCAAATGGTGCAATTTTAGTTGCAATAACAACTCTATTTTCTAAACAAGGTCAAGATGAAGGGATTTTCTTATTATCATTAATTGGTGTGTTGATTTGTATGATTTGGAATTTGTCTTGTAAGGGCTATTATTATTGGTCTAACAGTTGGATTAACTTAATTATTGAATTAGAACATAAAGTATTTGGAGAAGAAAATTTAGTTTATGGAGCATTTTCAAAAAAAATTGCAATGAATGAAAAGCCTTCTTGGCATATTTTAGAACCAAACAATATTTCAACACCTAAATTAACTTTGATATTTTCATTTATTTCATTTACCTGTTGGACAATTTATTCCATTTATTCATTCTTTTTGCAATACCAAGAAATTTCAATTTGGCAGAAAATTATTATTTCAATATTAATAATATTGACAATCATTTTTAGTTACTTAGAGTTACCCAAAATTGTAAAAAGTAGAAAAGATGAACAACATAAATTGATATAAGCCCAGCCCCTAACAGGGGTTTTCTGTAATGGGTGGGTTTGAGTTTGTTTTATATTTGAGAGTTTTATCAACATTATGTACAATCCATAATCCAAAAATATTGAAAGAATTAAAAAAACATCATCATTATGTCTGGAAAGAGTATTTAAAGCCCTGGACTTCTGAGAACAAAATTTTTTGTCGACGGAAGGGCAAAATATTTTTAACTACATTAGATAACATTGCTCAAGAACGATTCTTTTACAAGGCTCTTCAATTAGGTTCCGAAGAAATTAGATTTTTAAAACATATAATTAAAAATATGATTCCAAATGTCTCAAATTCTATGAATCAAATTTTTAATCTATACAATAATATTTCTAACTCTAATGACGAATATTTGATTAAATGCGGAATTGAAGATTTGCACACAACTGTAGAAGGCTATGGAAAAAATAGTTTGAAAAAATTACAAGAAGGAAATCTTGATTTTTTAAATGAAGATAAATATAAGCATCAATTAAGTTTGTTTTTAGGAGTGCAATATATGCGAACGAAAAAAATGCGTGAAAACTTAAATCCCGCCGAATTACAAAATAAAAATATTGACTTGGAAAAACTAGCAGTAATTCTGCCATTTATTTTCGGAGAAATAACAGGAAATTGGATATATAATATAGGTCAAATAACATTATTAAAAAACAACACCTCTTTGTGTTTTATAACAAGTGATCAACCTATTTTTAATGTTAAGGCACCACTTAAATTTTCGGAGGTAAAAGAATTTGAATTATATTATCCTATTTCACCTGCCTATGCTATTTATATCAGTAAAACTGAAAACAGGAAATCTATTAATAATAGTAATGAAGTATTATTTTATAATCGACTCGTAAAAAGTCATTCATTTGAACAAATTTTCGCGAAAACTGAATCTGATTTTATTTAAGTATATAATAAAGCGTCTCTATTTTTGTCTCAAATATAATTGAAGGCAAGTAATTTTTTATATTTGGTATTCTCCCCAATTTAAAACCCACTTTTTATGGTTATGTGTAATGGGTGGGTTTGTGTTTGTTTTATCCCAGATAAAATTAATCTTTTGCCGATACTAACGAAATTCAGTTACAAAAATGGTATCTTTTTTGTGCAATAAAACTATTCCTTTTACTATTTAAAATGCAACCTGAGCGAAATATTGATATATAAATGCAACATAAACTTACTTCAATCTTAAATAATTCATTTTTATCATTAACAATTTTCTTATTATTCTCAGTTAATGTTATTGCACAACCAAGTGATTTTCCATTTCAATCTCCAAGCGGAACGGATACCATCTTTCAAAAGAATCAAATAATTGTTTTTAATGCTTCCAAGGATACTCTGGAAATTGCGGGCTTTAAGAGTGGCAAAAAAAACGGAAAACAAACATTGTTTTACAACAATGGAGAGATTAAAAGAATTGCCAATTACAAGAATGATTTACTGGACGGGAAAGTGGAATATTACTCGCAAAAAAATAAGGCACCCTTTCGAGTTGAAAATTACAAATCTTTTCCAAAAGATCAAAAGTCGCTTCTACATGGTGTATATAGAAGTTTTGGTAAAGATGGGGAACTAGTTGAAAAAACAAACTACAGAAACGGTGTAAAAAATGGCAATTATGAACTGTACCACAACAACTACCAATTAAAAGAAAAAGGAATTTTTGAAAACAACTTGAATGTGGGGCGAAAAAGGTCGTATAACGCAGAGGGCATTCTTATGAAGGATGAAAATTACATTGTAATAGATAATCCGCAATATATAGATATAAGCAGTAAACCCAATGATGCCAATTTTGGCAAAGATGAAATTGGCAATCAACCTAAAAGACTTTCAGTTTTGGATGGAAAAGTAAAATACTATCATTACAGTGGACTGCTTGCTTCCGATTTAAAATTTGAAAACGGCAAAAAAGTAGGTCTGGCCAAAGAATACAATCCTGATAAAAACCATACCCTTAAATCTGAAGTTTTTTTTAAAGACGGACTGGAACACGGCCCCTATGTCCATTATCATTCAAACGGAAATTTGGAAAGAAAAGGGATTTATTACCGAGAAATTAAAGTGGGTGATACCCTCCTTAAAAATGTATACGACGGAACTATTGAAATTTACCAAGATAACGGGAAAAGAGCGCGCATAGAAAATTGGAAGTTTTTTAAAAGGAACGGGGTTCAGGAAAACTATTCATATCAATCTGGAGAATTGTCCGAACGTACTTATGCCGTAGATAATTTAAAATCGGGGTCTGTAGAACGATTTAATAAGGATGGCAGCTTGAACTATTTGGCGTATTATGAGATTGTTGAAAAGGACGGACAAAAAATATCCCAACAAACAGGAACGGAAACCTATTGGGAAAAGGGCAAGATAAGAACAACGACTGAATGGAAAAATGGTTTAAAGGAAGGATCATCAAAATCCTATTACGAAAACGGTCAAGTGGAGAGTATGATGCACTTTAAAAATGACAAACTTCACGGTTCGTATAAAACATATTATGAAAATGGCCAGCCTAAGGAAGATTATAACAAGCAAAATTTGTTAGGAACGGGCAATTCCGAAAATATAGGTTGGAATACTTCTTTTGATGAACACGGAAATGTAACACGAAACTTCTACGCTACTGGAACTTCCAAAACACTTATTGCACAATATTTTGAAAATGGAAAAAAGACGAACCTAACAGCGAATGACGTTTTCAGGCTCGGTTTTTTTGATGGACAACAACTAACCGCTGTAAATTGGCAGAATAATGGAAGACCAATTTTTGGTTATGAATTTTTTAGCAATAATCAATTGCGAAAAGTCCATTTTACTTTAGACGAACGCGGACCATTATCAGCAAATTTTACTACCGAAGGTAATTTGATTCAGGTTATTAGTAATACTGGAAAAATTATAGATAATGATACGGTTAACAAAATAGCAAAAAAAGTAGCCTTGCAATACAACCCAAAATGGGAAAATGAAATTTTGGCAACACAACCTTTTCCTGAAGGAAAATACCACTGGAACTATGCAGATGGAACGCCGTTTTTTAAGATTGAGTTTAAGGATAGCTTACCCCAAGACAAATGGATAGCTTACAATCCTATATTGCAAGACACAATTTTTTATGCTGAATTTCATAAAGGTTTACCAGTGGGGAAGTATATTAGAAAAAAGATAGACGGCACTCCCGAATTGCGCGTCGAATACTACCCAAACCATGAAGTGAAAGAAAGCTATTACTATGGTGACAAAGGAATTATTAGCAATATTTACAAAAATGATAGTACTGGCACCAAAGAGTTTTATGCCGAATATTATCCGAACGGCAGATTAAAAGACAAAAGGCTTCCCACCGAAAACAGTTATATTAATTTCTCTACGAAAGGCGATACCTTGTCGTATAGTTTATTATTTACCAAACAGGACTCTATTAGAATAGAACGCCAGTTTTTTGAAGGAAACCAGCTCAAAGTAGATCGGTACAACAACTTGACTTCAGGCTTAGGAAGCGTTAAAACCTATTTTGAAAATGGTCAACTTCAAACCTCCCACGAATTAAAAGACACTAAACCGCACGGTGTTTACCAAAAATTTAATGAAAAAGGTAGCTTGTTGGCTTTAGGGCATTTTAAAGAAGGAAAACGAGTCGGAAAGTGGATAAACTATGAGAATAATGGCGAAGAAGTTTCTTATTTTAAAGATGGAGAAATCGTAATCGAAGAAACCAAGGAAGATGACGATCAATGCAAGTGTTACGATACCTCGTTGGCTGGAGGTAAAATTGGCTTTGCAAATTCACTGAAGCATTTTGCTGATTATAAGTCCATAAAACCTTTTATTCCCAAAACCATCCTTCCGATTAACGATTGGCATTACGACAAAATATTCTATCTCAATTTAAGAACAAATGGCGATCAGTCCAATGGTTCTACACACTTTAAATTATTGCTTTTCAATGATTTTTCGTTCCATTATCCGGCTACAGATTATTTGAAATTCAACTTAAATCCTTGTAAAACGGAAGGATACATCGGCAATATAGAAGCGAATATAAGTTACAACTTTGACAAAAATGAATTGCGCTATTCGCAGTTACAGACCAAAAGAATTGCCGTGAGTTTGGAAAAAAATCCATTGGTCAATGCAAAGGATAAAAGTGCTTTTACCGCTTATTTTAACACAGATTATATGGAATTTAGTGCAGATGGAATAAAGTCTATTCAATTTTCAAAAGAAAAAAACGATTGCTATCCTTTGGGTCAAATAAATGAATTTATGACCATTGAAATTGAAAGCGCACAACTTGATATTGATCCGAAACACAAATTTGCCACTTCAAACCTTCCGCTTTTGGCAAATGAAATCAAACAGTTTTATGGTATAGAAATTAATACTGCAACCATAAAATTTAATATTGATTCTGTACAGGTTGAAGCCATTTGCGACCAAATACTGGCAGGTGCCAATTACGTGGCGGGCAGACTGTTTATTGATGGTGCCCCAAAAAATAAAGACGAATTTTTTCTTAGTGACGGCAAGCAATCAGTTAATATACAACAACTTAAAAAAGTTTTGGAACAAAAAGGCTTCTATCGTGTAAAAGTAGAAGTGCTTGATCATAGATTAGTGATTGAATTTTATGCAGAAAAATAAAATGGTGAAAAAATTGTACAGCATTCTGATTTTATGCCTTTTCGTCAACTTGGCGAATGCACAGATTACAGATGTTTTCCAAAATAAGGAATACCGCACATCCACTTATGTCTTGACTGAGGAAATGGATAAGGATTATGCACCGAGCAGTGTAGAAATTTTACAAGACAAAAACAAGGATGAAAACGAGAGTTGGATAAAAATAGAGAAGCAATTGAAAACCACTGCTATAGGGCAGATTGAGAATGAAGTAGCATTTTTTCAGCTACATACAAAGGCTTTGAATTATCAAAAGCAAATAGACGACTGGAACAGATTGCAAGACTATTCCTATTCTGCACCGTCCTACAACCCTTCTTTTGAAAGTATTGAAATTACATTGATGAGTGTGTTGAACAATATTGGTGTTTATGTCATTCAGCACAATTTTGACGGTGGAAATAGTAGCGAGAAAATTACTGTTAAAAATTATTATTTAGCCGATTATCAGGAAAATAAAATCACGAAGGTAGGAGATACTCCAAATTTGCAACAACAAGAGTTATTGAAAGAACTGACACTTGCAAAGTTTTCAGTTCAGTATCTGTTACAAACCCAAAAACTGGATTTAGATAATGTAAAAAGAATAAGACCGACGATGGAAGATAAAGAAAACTATCCCGTTTTTTCATCAAATATAGATTATTCCGAAGCCCTTGTTTATCCCTTTTTTTCAGGGATAATGGTTGAATTTCCTACTTTTTCGAAATCTTCCAAAATATTTAATAATCAACCCTTCCGCCTATTCCTGAAAGGTACAGAATCTGTTGAATTACTAAGTGTGTATCCTAACTTTATAAAGGCATTTAAAAACCCTCTAAAAACGCCTTCGGGTGTTACAACAATGCAATTGAACGATGATGCCAACTTTGATTTGTCGAGATTCAATACAGCACCAAAAGAATTAAGAATGCTAAAAGTTTTAAATTCTTCGGTAGCTGAAAAAAAGATTTCAGTTCTCAAAATCAATACATATCAAAAAAATGATACCGTAAAAACCCGTACAGGATCCAAAAAACTATTTTTTAATTTAGAAGGACAAGTTTATAGAATTGAAAGCCGCAATGAAAAAGACGAAATAACAAGTGAAGAAAAATTTAATTACAATAAAAATAATCAATTGACCGATATTAGAACAACTGCATACAAGCAATCCTTGAAGCTTAACTTTTATGAAAAAGACATTTTGAGTTATATCGAAAATATTGAATTAGATCATAACAGGGATGATTCTTATCAAGAATTGATTGAACTGAATATTTCACAACAACATCTTGTGTATAGCAACAATTACCGTTATACTTTGGAATTTAACTTGGTGGGAGATTTTGACCGAAATAGAATGGTAATTACCAGATATGTTGAAAAAAATCAATATTGCAATTATGTTGTATGCTTGCTTACTAATAATAATGGGCAAGTAGTTGGGGTTAAAAGCAAAAGCAGTTCACCCATTGATGTGCTGACTAATTCAAAAAATCAGCCGATAGAAAGTTATTTTGACCATGACAGGTATAGTCATTTCTTTACATACGACGACAATGATAGAATTCAAAAGTTTTCGACCTATTCAAACGGAAAACTTGCAGATTTGGTGGAATATAAATACGGTCAAAAAGACCAAATACCTTTAACAATTACCGAAACAAAAATGGCTTATTCTTCGTCTTATGTTAACGTGCAGGAATATCTATTGGAGTATTGGTAGGAACATAGCTGAACGGCTCCCGTAATTCCATCATTTACTATATCATTTTTAAATTTTTGAAAGCTCTATTTTAACAACATCGCTAAACTAAGGGCTGGCGTGAACGTCTCGCTCGTGCATTGCCAAGTTAGGTGTTCACAATCAACTACTCAAGACTTACGCTATAAACCTGAATATCTTGTGCATTATTAGCAAAGTGCAAGCAAGATTCAGCCATAAATAAAATATATAATAGTAGATGTAAGTTATCTGGGTCCAATTTCAAAAATCATTTTATGGCGAAACAGACTTTGCAAATGATAGGTCAATAACTTAAGGAGTTACATTATTGAATAATAATTAATTTAGATTATAATAAATGTAGTAATACAAAGAGACCCACGACTAATCGTGGGTCTATTGCCAATCTTCTCAATGTTTCAAATTACCAGTTTTCAACTTGAGGATCAAAGCGAATCGTTTAAAATCTTGAAAATTGTTCGAGTTAGAACAAATATATTGAAAATGATTCTATTTGGGTATATATACCCAAAGGAATTTTCGTTATTTCTTCCAAATTGTCATTTCTATTTAAAAAGAAATGAACGATTCAGAATCATTAAATGAGTTTCTAATAAAATTTGGAAAGAAGGTTAAAGATGAAAGAGAGTCTAAAGGTTTAACTTTAGATGATTTGGAATTTCATTCTTCCATCGATTCGAGCGACATCAATAAAATTGAACTCGGACAGCGTAATATAACCTTGAAATCTCTTTTAAGAATTTCTCACGGATTAAAAGTGCATCCCAAAGAATTATTGGATTTTGAAATAACATGACCGAATAAATAATCTTTGTTTA
This sequence comes from Bacteroidia bacterium, assembly GCA_038258655.1. Lineage (GTDB taxonomy): Bacteria > Bacteroidota > Bacteroidia > 2-12-FULL-35-15 > 2-12-FULL-35-15 > 2-12-FULL-35-15. Next base: position 1,794 of record JBBSPS010000028.1, on the reverse strand, counting down.
GTTAATGCTTAAATTTAAATCTGGATCCAATCATCCTCATGAAAAATTGTCAAGATATTTTCTTCTTTGCTTAGCATTCCTGCGGTATTTTCTGCTATTACTTTAAAATGATGATACTTTTTCTGACCATTTTCATTTAATATCAATGTATCATCCTGCAATTCTGTGTCGTTCAATGAAACTTGTATGTCATTGTCATTTGTCTGAAGCTGATATATTTTATACCAATTGCCCTGATTGTGCATCTTATAGATGTGGTATTTTGCATCATATGCTGTCTTAGTCCATTTTAAGGAAACTGAATGTATCTCATCGTTTGAGTTTGGCGCTGTCGATAAAAACTTCAAGTTAGGTGATTGCGGTGCTAATACTTCCACTATTAAACTTGCCACAATCTTGGAAGGTTGGGAGGGAGCATATTCCGTTATAATGTTACCATCGGCATCGGCATATTCTACTTCTCTTGAAACTGTTACTCTATAAAATAATGGATCGCCATAAGGTACTTCCAATATATCATTAAAGTCATCCTTAACTACATAGATTGGGTCATCAATTAAATTCTCGTTCGCTAAGTCTATAATCTTAACAATTTGCATTGTCCGTATTGACTGTGCTTCTAATTTGCTGTACGCCCTATAAATGGTAAGCTTTCTAATATTCTGGACTTTAGGGTAAGCATTAACCTCAAACCGGATTTCTGGCGAAGTATCCAAAATTGCATTTTCTAAAACAGGGACTATTCTTTTTATAGCTGGGGCTTCTGGAGCATTGGTATTTACCAATTTAATGGGTCCAAGGAATGGACTAAAATCACTCATTTTCATTTTGGTGCCTAATTCCCTCGCACCGTAAAAATATAGATTGTTCGAAGTCCCATCCAGATTAAAATCAGTAAACAAAGTTTGATTTGGATTATCATTAATGATTTTCATCATCGGAGCCATATCAAATTCCGTTTCCACAGGAGGTGAAATTTTTGGATCTACTGGTGGTATTACATACCCATTGCCATCCTTAACAACCTGCTTTTTATTAATTGGTTGATATTTTGGTCCGTTGAGGTATTGGTACAATATAGGAAGTTCTGTCAATGGTACAAATGCACTGTATATGGCACCCCTGAAAAATTCAAAAATCTTTGGATCATTTACTGCCAAGGAACCCGGGGGTTCGGTAATTGTGCTCTGGCCCAAGTCAGTTAATATTTTATTTGCCCAATCAAAGAATGCCTGTTTATCAGGGTTGGGAAATTTATACCCATCTGTAGGGGGAAACTCTTGAAATCCTGATGATTGTAATGTATTGAAATCAATAAAATTTGCCCAACGATCGGTAAGCCATTCCTCATCGTTTCCTCCTAAAGATTTAAGAGCTGTCCGTATTTGTAAAATAGTTGACTTTTCATAGATTGCATTGAGCAATGCCTCATCGTTGGAACGATAAAAGAGTACACCGTGGGGTTTTTGGGGGGGTGTGTGAGTATATTCAGTTTCAAAAGTATAGGTAGATCTTCCAAAAAAATCAGGACGTGTAGCATATAAGGGGCCTTGAGGCTGCAAGGGAGGTTCGGCTGAAATTATTTCCTGTGCAAACATCACAGCTGGGGCGCTAATTTTGGAAATATAATTGTCATTCACATCTATACTACGGAAACCAAAGATGGAATAACGCATTCCCTCACCTAAATCTGGCAATAAATCGTCCTCCGTTAGGCCATACTCCCTATTTTTATAAAGATACACTTTGTAACCTGGATAAAAGTTTACATTAATATTGCTGCCGGTGGGAAGT
>JBBSPS010000027.1:0-27438 GCA_038258655.1 Bacteroidia bacterium | reverse complement strand
GCATAACTATTGATTATCAATAAATTATACGAAAATATGTTTTCAAAAATTTAAATCAGTTCCATGATTAAATTAGCCTAAACTCAATATTTACAATGCTTTCAAAGAACTAATAATTATATCAACGCAATGCTAATGATAATATAATTAAAATAAAGGTACGTCATTTAAGATGCTATTTCTAACCAAAATTGGCCGATTGAATATGTTTTTGCCTCGCCTGATATGAATACTCTATCTTTATTGTCCACACAAAATAATTTCCCGATTCTGTCAGAAAGCTGTAACGCTTTCATTTCCTTTTTACCTAATTTTTCACTCCAATAAGGAATTAATGAGCAGTGCGCCGAGCCTGTTACAGGATCTTCAAATATTGAAGCTTGTGTACTAAAATATCTTGATACGAAATCACAATTATCCCCTTTGGATGTTATAATTATACCGCCTGGATCAAGATTAATTTGATCAATAATTTGTCTGTCAATTTTTATATTTTTTATATCCTGTTCACTTTCATAAACCAAAACATAATCTCTTGCCTTTAAAACTTCTTTTGGTTGTCTATCAAGTGAATTTTTAATTATCTCAGGGAGTTCAGCTAAAACAGGTTTTCTTGAAGGGAAGTCTAATGTATAAATGTCTTTATCCATTGAAACTTCCAAGTCTCCGCTTTTTGAATGAAAGATAATTTTACTATTGTCATAATTCAAATGCGATTTCAATACATGTGCAGTGGCAAGTGTGGCGTGTCCGCATAGATCCATTTCAATTTTCGGAGTGAACCACCTTAAATCGAAGTCATTTCCATTTTTTATAAAATAAGCGGTTTCGGCTACCGCATTTTCTTTCGCTATTTTTAAAAGCAAATTATCCGGTAACCACTTTTCAAGCGGAACTACACAAGCAGAGTTACCACCAAATAGTTGATCAGTAAATGCGTCAATTTGGTAGAGTTCAAATTTCATAAGTATGTTGATTTTGTACTAGCTACTAATGGCTGTATTAAAGGAACACCTGCTTCTTTTATTTTAACGATGCCACCACGTATATTGGTACTATTTTTAAATCCATTTTTTTTCAAAATGGATGTTGCCATCATTGAACGATAACCACTAGCACAATGAACAAAATAAGGTTGGTCTTTATCTAACATATTCATTTCTTTTTCCAAATCAGCTAACGCGATCAATTTGGCATTTTCAATCACACCGCTGCTCCATTCCCCGGGTTCACGAACATCAATTATATTTTTTTTATTGCGTTCTTTCGCAAATTCATCAGCAGTAATACTTTTAATAAGTTCAATAGGTTTCCCTGATTTTTTCCATGCTGCCATCCCGCCTTGTAAATACCCTTTTACATTTTCGTAACCTACTCTTGCCAAACGCAATACAGCTTCCGTTTCTTTTCCTTCATTTGTAATAAGTAGTACTATTTTTTTCGGATCGAGCAAAGCTCCTACCCATGGAGCGTATTGCCCGTTAAGCCCTATATTTATAGCATTAACGATAGTGCCTGTTTCAAACTCATCAGGAGTACGAGTATCTAAAATTAATGAATTAGTTGATTTTGAAGCAACTTCAAATTCATCAACAGTTAATGGTGTTGTATTTTTAGTTAGTACTTCGTCAATATTTTTATATCCGTCTTTATTCAATAAAGCATCCATAAAAAAATAATTAGGAGGTTCGGCCAGCCCTTCTGTTACAGCAGCGATAAATTCACGCTTAGTCATTGGTTGTAATGCGTAATTGGTTTTTTTCTGAATACCAATGGTTGAAAATGTTTCTTTACCAATATTTTTACCGCAAGCAGAACCGGCACCATGAGCAGGATATACAACGACTTCATCTCCTAATGTTTTTATTTTTTTATTTAGAGATTCGTATAAAAGCCCTGCAAGGTCATCACATGTTAAATCACTTTTTATGGCCAAATCCGGACGGCCTACATCACCAACAAATAAAGTGTCTCCCGTAAATACTGCATGCTCCTTCCCTTTTTCATCAATTAATAAATAACAAACTGATTCCATGGTGTGTCCCGGAGTATGCAATACTTTCAGTGTTATCTCTCCTATCTTAAATTCCTGGTTATCTTTTGCTATTAAGCTGTCAAACCCAGTTTCGGCTGTAGGCCCATAAACAATTGTTGCTCCTGTTTTTTTTGCAAGGTCAATATGGCCCGAAACAAAATCAGCATGGAAATGCGTTTCAAAAACATATTTAATTGTGGCACCTCTTTTTTTCGCCAAGGCAATATATGGCTCCGTTTCGCGCAAGGGATCTATAATCACGGCTTCACCGTTTGATTCAATATAATAAGCGGCTTCTGCAAGGCAGGAAGTATAAAGTTGTTCGATGTACATAGTGTTTACTTCTTATACAAAGTTAATGGAATGCATAGAATATTGCAACCGGAATTTATCTGCTTCAATTAAAAGTAAAGAATCAAGTATCTACTAAAAAATTACTTATCACTCACTAATTTTATTTATTTATTGAGATTTGATGCCCTATCCTATCATCACAAGATAGGGCATTTTAATTTTTAAATAGCCCCTACTTATTTTTTACTTTTCGATAAGAAATAATTATTGGTATAAGTGTAACGATAATAAACCCGATAACAATGCTGCTAATATTTTTTTGTACCCATTCGTAAGTACCTAAATAATATCCAATGCCTGATAATAATGTGATCCAAATAAAAGCGCCAATGATATTATACAACATAAATTTTTTGAAATTAAATTTTACCACTCCGGCTAAAATGGGTGAAAAGGTGCGAATGATAGGTAAAAATCTTCCGATGATCAATGTCTTTGCTCCATTTTTATCATAAAAATGCTGCGTGATCTCCAGATATCTTTTTTTGAAAATGATGGAATCTTTGCGATTAAATAATCTAGTGCCTGCCTTATAACCAAACCAGTAACCTGCTATATTTCCCAATATTGCTGCGGCGGACAAAGATGGGATCAAAACAAAAATTGTAACATCTAATAATTCAGGTTTTGAAACGCATACCATTCCTGAAATAAATATCAATGAATCGCCGGGAAGAAAAAAACCGATAAGTAAACCCGTTTCCGCAAAAACAGCGGCCAGCAATAATACGATGCCACCATATTCAATGATTGACTCCGGATCTGTTAGTTTTTTGAGAAATTCTATACTATCCATTTTGTTTTATTCCGAGTACAAAGATATAAATATGACGCTTCAATAGTTTGTGTACTCTTTTGAGATCACATATATACGACCATTCCTTCATCCCCTATTTTTTTTTCGTAGATTTACAAAAAATAACCAACAATGGCAAAGGAATTCAAGCGTAGTAGCAGTAAAAATTTTAAAGGAAAAAAAGCATCCGATACAAAAAAAAGCAGGCCCGATAAAGGTGATAAAAAACCTTCTTTTGAACGTTTTCGTGATGAATCACGTCCGTCAGATTTTGGAAGCCCTAAAAAACGCAACTCTTACGGCTCTGACAATTTCAGAAAAAAACGTGAAGGAGAAAATGATTCCTACACTAGAAAACCAGATGATCGTGATGAAAAGTCATCTTATAAAGACCGTGACGATAAAAAATCATTCGATAGAAAACCCTTTTCCGATAAACCTCCTTTCAAAAAAAAGTGGGATGATACTAAAAAAACTTCTTTCAGAAAAAGAGATGACGATAGAGCATTCGATTCAGGAGAAGAAAAAAAATCTTTTTCCGATAAACCAACATTCAAAAAAAAGTGGGGGGATGATAAACCTAAAACATTTGGCAAACGCCCTTTTTCAGACAAGCCAGATAATTTCAAAAAAGAAAAAACTACCGCTAATCCTTACGACATGGATGAAAGCGACCTGGAATACGGAAAATCAAAACCAGCTTATAACAGTAATAGCGGCAGGGATTTCAAGAAAAAGCCTTACGTAAAAAAAACATTTTCAAAAAACAAACCCGCTTCTAAACCTCAACGCACAGAGGATGATGGAATGATGCGTTTGAATAAATACCTTTCCAATGCAGGCATTTGTTCACGCAGAGAAGCTGACGACCTAATCGCTTCCGGTGTAGTGCAGGTAAATGGTAAAACAATTACCGAAATGGGATTTCGTGTAAAGCAAACGGACATTATTAAATACGGCGGACAAACACTCAAGAAAGAACGAATGGTTTATTTGATCCTGAATAAACCAAAAGATTACATCACCACGTTTGATGATCCGCAAAAACGCAAGACAGTTTTAGAATTGGTACAAGGTGCTTGCAAAGAGCGTATTTACCCTGTTGGCCGATTAGATAGAGCTACCACAGGTTTGCTGATGTTCACCAATGATGGCGATCTCACAAAAAAATTAACACATCCTCGTTATGGTGTTCGTAAAATATATCATGTTGAATTGGACAAACCGCTTAAACGACAAGATCTGGACCAAATAGCAGAAGGCATTGAACTGGAAGATGGTCCTATTAAAGTGGATGAAGTAACTTACGTTGGTGATGGTGCTGATAAAACAATGGTAGGTGTAGAAATACATTCGGGCAAAAACCGCATTGTACGCAGGATATTTGAGCACATGAGTTACAACGTACGAAAACTGGACAGAGTAATGTTTGGCTCCTTAACAAAAAAAGACCTTCCACGTGGCCGCTGGAGATTCCTTACTGAAGCTGAAGTTGGGATGTTGAAAATGATTAGTGCGGAGTAAAATTATGATTTGAATAAAACGATAAAAACTTTCGCCAAGCCAACCCAAAATGGTTGTATAAGCGAAGGTTTTTATCGCATATAAACAAGTTATAAGCAATGGAGCTAGACCCATGAGAACTTTAAATTGGACTTGGAAGAAAGACGACACCGACATTAGAATATTTGACGGAGAGAAATTGATAGGAAGAATTCCGAGTTTTTACGATAGTCCTCCGACAACTATTAGTAAAAAATCATTTTTCATAGACTGCCCGAAAAAAATGTATCGGACCTTTATTTCTGATCCCAAAGACAACAAAGCATATTGTGAGATTGATTTGACAGAATATCCGCGCTGTAGACTTTTTTGTCCTGCATTCGAATTCTCGGGTGAAAGTATTGGATTTTGGCCCTTTAAGAAGAAATGGTTTCTATCAAATAAAGGAATCCGAATGGCAGAATTGGAAGTTCCAGGAGGCTTTTTTGGAGACAAAGGTGTTTTGAACATTTTTCAAGAAGACAACTACGAAATTGCAATTTTTAGTTTGTTCTACTTTAACTCTCTTACTGAACCAGCAACCTGACATCAATAAGATTATTTTGTACTTCTCCACTGCTTATAACAGCAAGCAAGCGCAAGCGGCAGGAAGTGCAAGGGCTTCGGCATTTATTTTTGCCTGCTTCGCAGACATTTATTTTATTTGCCTCCGCTTAATAAAGTTCATATCTTCGAATAACCTTTAGTGCAAGTAGACAGGTCAGTGTTTCATAATGCCGCCTGCGCCTGCTTGCAAACCGTCAGGTTGTGAAAAAACTAAAATGAAATCGCTGAGAATCGCTTAAATGAAAAATTGGAAAGACTGGTACCCGAATACAAACAACATAAAACCTAATTTTTTCACAGACTGACGTTAGTGATAATGCCAAAGAGCTACAGCCAACACACATTCAGGCACATTTGGCTGCACCACCTACTGGCGACCGCTTCGAAGCCAAAAGAGCCTGAATTTTAGCACACTCAATTTTTTTATGAGAATTGTTTGGCGACAAAGAAACCTTTTATATATTTGTCAACGAATGACAAGTAAAAATAGACAAGTCAAATGAAAGAAACCTTTGGAGAATACATTAGAACTCTACGTTCTGAAAATGGACTGACTTTAACTCAACTTGCTGCCCAATTAGACATGGACTCAGCTAATTTAAGTAAAGTAGAAAATGGCAAACGAGACTTTGACGAAAAAAGACTTGAAAAGCTTGCTGACACGTTTAACTTAAAACTTGAAAAACTCAAAGCTGAATTTTATAGTGATATGATTGCTAAAAAAATTTATCAAACAAATTGTTCGAGCGATACTTTGATTCTTGCCGAACAAAAAGTAAAATATCTAAAGCAAAAAAACTTAAAACAAACGAATTTAAAATTTTAAATCTATGAAAATAGTTTCTTTCTTCGCGGGTGCTGGCGGCTTAGACCTTGGTTTTGAAAAAGCAGGCTTTAACATTACTTGGGCAAATGAATATGATAGGGAAATATGGGAGACCTATGAAAAAAATCATTTGTATACGGCTTTAGACAGAAGAAGTATTGTGGATATTTCCTCTGATGAAGTTCCTGAATGTGATGGAATAATTGGAGGACCTCCTTGCCAAAGTTGGAGTGAAGCAGGTTCCTTACGTGGCATTGGAGACAAAAGAGGACAATTGTTTTTCGAATTTATTCGAATATTGGCAGATAAACAACCTAAGTTTTTTTTAGCAGAGAATGTATCTGGAATGTTATTGGATACTCATAAAAAAGCATTAGAAAATATTAAATCTTTATTTCAGGAATGCGGCTATGAACTTTCATTCGATTTATTAAATGCATCGGATTTTGGTATTCCTCAAGATAGGAAAAGAGTTTTTTTTGTAGGCTATAAAAAAGATTTAGGTTTAAAATTTGAGTTTCCAAAACCAACAACCATCAAAAGTAAAGTTACTTTGAAAGATGCTATTGGAGATTTAAAAGGTAACGTAATACCTGCGAAAAAAGGAAATTATTCTAATGATGATAAATGTAAAATTGCGAATCACGAATATATGCTAGGAGATTTTTCTTCAATGTATATGTCAAGAAATCGAGTTCGCACATGGGATGAGGTTTCATTTACAATACAAGCTGGTGGAAGACACGCTCCACTGCACCCTCAAGCACCACTAATGAAATTTATTGAACAAAATAAACGCGAATTTGTAAAAGGCAAAGAAAGCTTATATAGACGTTTAAGTGTCAGAGAATGCGCAAGAATTCAGACGTTTCCAGATGATTTTACTTTTTACTATAAAAATATTTCGGCAGGCTATAAAATGATTGGAAATGCTGTTCCTGTAGAATTAGGTAAAATAATGGCCTTGAAAATAAAAGCTGATTTAGAAAAATTGAAAATCGGGAAAAATATAAAAAAACCAATCCAACAACACCGTAATAATGTATTAAACAATCATACAATTAAAGAACGTATGCTAGAAATTGTTAATTCAGAATTGTAATAATGGCTATTCAAACAACAACAGGAAAAGCATTTGAATATGCTTTATTGCAAGAATTTCATGACAGATTAAAGGTTTTAACATCTGTAAGTATTATAGAAAATGCGCCATATAAAACAGCAAAAAAATGCTTTGACGCATTTGAAGAAGAGGAACAAGAAGCATATAGAATTAATTCAAGTGCGGCAGTAAATTTTTTACTTGATGTAGAACCGAGATTGTCCAATGGCATTAATAGAGATGATATTTTGCAACTCGAAATAGTATCTGATAAGCAAGGCCAATCAGGTGATGTTCGAGATGTGTTATTAATACGGTCATTACAAAAATGGGAAGTAGGAATTTCGGCTAAGAATAATCACCGGGCGGTTAAACATTCAAGATTGTCCTTAAAGATAAATTTCGGTGAAAAATGGTTGAGTATTCCATGCTCTGAAAATTATTTCGAGGAAATAAAACCAATATTTAAAAAACTTGAAGCTATTAAAAAGGCCAACAGATCAACTAAATGGGATAGCATAGAGAATATGCATCATGTTATTTATATCCCAATTCTTAATGCTTTTAGAAAAGAGTTAATCCGGCTTGACGAAGGTTACCCAGGTATTGTTGCTGAAAGGTTACTTCAATATCTTATTGGTCAACAAGATTTTTATAAAGTAATAAAAGGGAAAAACAAAGTTGAAATTCAAGTTTATAATTTGAATGGAACTTTGAATCTGCCATTCAAGACAATAAAACCAAAGTTTAAATTAGAGAAATTAAAACTCCCAACAAGATTGATTGAGGCTGTTTACGAAAATGATTCAACTACCACACTTTTAGTTTCACTCAACGAAGGTTGGCAAATTTCATTCAGAATTCATAATGCAAGTTCAAGAGTTGAGCCATCCTTAAAATTCGATATCAATCTTGTAAGTTCACCACGTACGTTATTTACCAATCATATCTCTATTAGTGAAAAGTAAATACGGATTTGAGACTACCGATCAACGCTCAAAATTAATGAGCAAAATAAAAGGAAAAGATACTATTCCTGAAATATCATTACGAAAGGCTCTTTGGAATACTGGAGTTCGTTACAGGAAATCAAATAAAAAAATAACGGGCAATCCTGACATTGTAATTAAAAAAAGTAAGCTTATAATTTTTGTGGACGGTGAATTTTGGCATGGTTACAAATGGGCAGAAAAAAAAGCTAAAATTAAAACCAACCGAGAATACTGGATAAAGAAAATAGAAGGCAATATGAATCGTGACAAAAGAGTTAATCTTGCTCTTAGAAAAAGTGGGTGGACGATTTTAAGATTTTGGGAGAAAGAAATTAAACAGAACTTGGACAAATGTGTTTTAAAAATTACAAAGACAATTAATAAAGCTTGACTTCGCAGTCATACACATTTGCAAGACCACACAGTCCATCGCTAAACCAAAGCTTGGAAATAAGTATGCTGCCCGAACGCTCCGAAATATGGCACAAGCACTAACAAAACCTAAGCAAAATGCGAATTTTCTGCAAGTTGCAAATACCTGTCCAAAGGTGCGCTCCGCGCGAAATATTTTGCATTTGCTATTGCCTTTTGTACATTTAATAAAGTTTATGGGTTAAGACAATTTAGTGCTTTTAATTCCGCACTTCGCTTAGCTTCTAACGTTAGCATCTCATTATTCCAACAAGAAACATGAAAAAATTAAACTATTTATTTTTAATCGTTGAACTTTTCTTTTTAACTATTATTTCAGCATAGCCCAACGGATTCATGTCGAATCGATATTTGAAAAAAGCGATCGTTTTTTCTTGAATTTTTTTCTCTTTTTTTTCAAGAAAAAAGAAAAAGGAAAAAACTAAAGGGGTCGAACAATTGTGTCGGAACGGTAACTGGAACAATCAAGGAAATTTATTTTATAGAAGCAGCGAATGAGGATAAAAGAATTACAAAGAAGATAGTAGTTCAATAACGTGATTTCGGCAAGAATAAAATTATTAAAAACGTATACTTTTTCTTTTCTTTTCGATGCGATACACTAAAAATAAACTTGCCATTACCATTATCGCGCTCGTAACAACAAGAATTCCTTGGTCTTGTTGTACTCCCATTTTGTCGATGTCAGCATTGATGGTTCCTCTGTTCATAAGCCACATAACATACACTGCCATAGCATTATTTGTGAAATGTGCTAATAATCCGGGCCACAATGAACCGCTCCATAAAAATAAATATCCTAAGTACGCGCCCATTAACATACGTGGAATAAAGCCATAGAACTGCATGTGAAAGCCGCTGAATAAAGCCGCACCGATCCACACTCCCAAATGTTTATTCTTAACACATTCGATCAATACTTTTTGTAAGATCCCGCGAAAAAAAATCTCTTCGCTAAATGCGGCCACAAAAGCCACCACAAATAAATTCAAAACTAATTTACCAACAGAAGTCCCTTTAGTAAATACTTCGGTAAGTTCTGCCGCTTTCGATTCTGTATTTTTCATCCATGTTTCAATCCCGCTAAATGCGCCTGGTAATTGCATATGCTGATTTAGCTCCGCAAGCCAGTTGATCATCGGCATTGCCAGCAGCATTCCAACGCATGCCATCAAAACTGTTGGCAAGGCAGGTATTGCGGTGATACCTGTATAATGAATGCGTGATTGGGTCCAGAAAATGGAAAATAAAAGCGCAGGTAAAATAAAAAGCAATAGCACTCCCAATACCTGTGCGATGTATAAAAACGCAATCATATTGGGATTGTCATAGTTGATCTTAGTATCTCCATCTCCGGCAATCACTGAAACCAACCCATACAAAAAAAGGAAAGATAGTATGACAGATAATTTGACCCAGGAATAACGTTCTTGTTCTGTACTTTGCATAGTTTGCCTTATTATTGGTAATTTTGTAAATCTACGAAATACGAATTTACGAATCCGCCATTTTTTCGGATTAAATAAATTAAAAATTCAAAGATGGTAAAAATAGGTAATATAGAATTAAGTGATTTCCCATTATTGCTTGCTCCCATGGAGGATGTGAGCGATCCGCCATTTCGCGCAGTATGCAAACAGAATGGCGCCGATCTGATGTATACCGAATTTATTTCTTCTGAAGGCCTTATCCGTGATGCCGCAAAAAGTGTTCAAAAACTGGATATTTTTGAATATGAACGCCCCATCGGTATCCAATTATTTGGTTCCGATATTGATTCCATGCGTGAGGCAGGCATTATTGCTGATCGTGCAAACCCGGATATGATCGATATTAATTATGGGTGTCCGGTAAAACAAGTTGCTTGCAGAGGTGCAGGTGCAGCGCTGTTACAGGATATTCCGAAGATGGTACAAATGACCTCCGAGATCGTAAAGATCACGAATCGCCCAGTAACAGTGAAAACCCGTTTGGGTTGGGATGAAAACACAAAGAATGTTGGTGAGGTAGCTGAACGCCTTCAGGATATTGGGATACAGGCATTGAGTATTCACGGTCGTACACGTTCACAAATGTATAAAGGCCCAGCTGACTGGACCCTTATCGGAGAAATAAAAAATAACCCGAGAATTAACATTCCCATTTTTGGAAATGGCGATGTGGATTCCCCCGAGAAAGCAAAAGAAATGAAGGATCGGTATGGTGTGGATGGTGTAATGATCGGGCGTGCAAGTATTGGTTATCCCTGGATATTTAATGAGATAAAACATTTTTTAAAAACAGGCAAACATCTTTCTCCTCCTACCATTTCTGACAGAGTAAAAATTTGTAAACAACATTTGGATTTCTCCATGAAATGGAAAAGCAATCATGCAGGTATTGTAGAAATGCGTAGGCATTATACCAATTACTTTAAAGGACTCCCAAATTTTAAAGAACATCGCCTAAAATTAGTAACCACTTATTCTTACGAGGAGATCGTCTCTATTTTAGATATGGTAGAGAAGCAATATTCAGAGATAGAGATAATTAATTGATTTCCCTTTCTATCTTAGTGTCCTTCGATTTTGCTCAGGATAAACGTTGAACGAAAAAAAATAGTTACTTGATAAATGAATACAATGAACAACCTTACTAAATTATTTTTCCTGTGTATTAAACCTTGACATTTAATGTGGATAATATTAAACAGGAATATATTAACCAATATTTTATTGCGACAGAAAAAGCAACCATGAATAAATGCATCCTGGAAATGACGCCTTTCACAGATAAAGAATTAAAATCATTAACAATGCCGGTGTTATTGTTGATCGGAGATCATGATATCATCAACAATGAAAAAAGTCTAACACCGGCAAAAAAATTGATCTCACATGTGGAAACAGGAATGATAAAAAATGCAGGACATTTTTTATCATTCGATCAACCGGAAATTATTGACAAAAGAGTGCTTGATTTCTTGAATAAAGAAAAGGGAACTGTTAGCAATAGAGGAAAATAATTTTTGTTTAAAATAAGAAAGAAGAATAATTCATTTTTATTTTACTGGAAAGAATAGCGTATGCTAAGGGACGCCCACCTGGGCCATGTTTTTATAATTTATTACTTTAAGATTACTGAACAATTAATTTTCCTTTACCAATATTTTCATTGTTATTTATTATGCTGTAGAAATAAATTCCGCTCTGCAATTCTTCCCTGTTAATAATTGTTTCATTGCTATTTGCTAAAACACGTTTCACTTCCTTTCCACATACATCAACTATTTTTAGAACAACATCTTTCAGAATTATTTCAGAAGAAATTTTTACTGTGAAGCTTTCACTGAAAGGATTTGGGTAAACCAGGATTAAATTGGTCTGACCAAATATCGGATCATTATCTATAGCTGTGGTAGTGACATATTCGTAACATCCTACATCATAGGGTATTACACGCCCGTTTTTTGCCAGATCAATAACAGGTACATTGGCGTTGCTCCCTGCATTTATTGCTGCGCTTCCGAATTTTAAGTGGAAATCAAATCCAGTATAATTTACAAAGTAAGAAGTATAATTTTTAGTGATGATATTATAATCAACAGTTCCAATGTTTGCATCGTTTGTCATTGTTGGAGTAAGATTGTTTCTGATAAGGTTTCCTGTTGACACTGTGCCGTTTTTGTGTGCCGTAATCTTTATCCACGGAACCATAGTGGCATCAAGATTTAAAGGGTTTTCCACCAAGGTATTATTAACAATCTTACAATTGATCGCTCCATAAAGAGAAATGCCGTGCCAATGCTCGGTAATGATTAAGTTGTTTTCAATGATCCAATCTTTGAAGAATCCATCAAAACAACCGATTCCCTGTGGTTCAGTAAGTAATGGCTGATTCGGATCTGTATGAGAAATAAATGTATTGCCTCTTATTTCAATTCCAACAACTGTATCTGTTCCCACCGGTATTCCACTTGTTCCTCCGCTCCAACTTTGAAAAATATCATCGTGGTTTGCATTCGCCACATAAAAATTTTTAACCGTATTATATTCGAATTTACCGTAGTTCGATAATCCTCTTAGTCCGTCACCTGAAATATTTTCAAGGGTATTATAGGAAGCTACAGAATATTTGGCTGACTGATTCAGCACCAAACCAAAATTGATATTTTTAATTTGATTATTGGTGATCAAACAATTTGGTCCGCTACATACGATTCCGTCGCCCATACGTGTTTCCCAGTCCACCTGAGACCATCCAGCCGGATTTAAGGCTGAATAAATGAAACAATTTTGCAAGGTAATATAGCTTGATGAAGAGCGAATATCAACAAAGGTTCCTGCTTCGTATAAACTCACAACTTCTGGACTCACGGTGAGGTCGGAAATTATCCATTTTGTTGCATTGCTTACAATAATTTTTTTAACTGTAGGAGTATGTCCGCTTTGAGATTGTATTGTTACATAACCGGAATTATTTCCTTTTACCGTTGGGAAGCCATGATAACCGTTTCGCAGATAAATAATATCCCCTGCTACAAATGTTTTATTCGCTGTAAATACAGCTTCCAGTGTACTCCATGGTAAAGCCGAGCTTCCCGGGTTTGACATGTTTCCCACAACGGGGTCGCAATAATAATTAGTTCCGAAAGTAGTATTGATGGCAACTAAGAAAATCAGAAAAGCAGTAGCTGTTTTTTTCATGATCGTGTAGTTTGGAATAAAGTTAAGAAAAATATATTTTGCAATTATTTTTTAACTGCAAGAATGTTAAGAGCCTTTTTAAATTTATGTTGAAATAAAAGTTATATGGTAAGAGTCTGTTTAAATTTTATTCAAATAGTATGTTATGGCTTCCCAAAGTCTTCGACTACGCTCAGACTGACAGCACGCGTTGTCATATTGAGCGTAGTCGAAATATGTGCGAAGGCTTTTTAATGATACTGTAAATTTCTCTGCGACTTTCCGCGTATTTTCTCTATGTTCTTTGCGGTTATTTTTTGATTTTATTTCAATCCTTGCAATGCCTTTTTAAAACTCACTTTCTCATCAATAATCCCCGGTAATTTATCTATTGATACACGGTCCTGTGTCATTGTATCACGGTGACGGATAGTAACAGTATTATCTTCCAATGATTGATGATCGATGGTAATACAAAAAGGAGTTCCGATTGCATCTTGCCTGCGGTAACGTTTTCCGATGGTATCTTTTTCATCATACGTACATGCATGATCAAACTTTAGCATATTAATTATTTCGCGCGCTTTTTCAGGAAGACCATCTTTTTTAACCAATGGTAACACAGCAACTTTTATAGGAGCTAAAAAAGGAGGAAGGTTCAATGCAACACGTGTGGTACCATCTTCCAGCTTTTCTTCTACGTATGCTTTCGACATTACAGCAAGAAACAAACGATCCAAACCAACAGACGTCTCCACAACATACGGAACATAATTTTGATTTAATTCCGGATCAAAATATTGTAATTTTTTTCCTGAATGTTGTTCATGTGCTTTTAAATCAAAATCAGTTCGGCTATGAATACCTTCTAATTCTTTAA
Source organism: Bacteroidia bacterium (assembly GCA_038258655.1). Taxonomy (GTDB): domain Bacteria; phylum Bacteroidota; class Bacteroidia; order 2-12-FULL-35-15; family 2-12-FULL-35-15; genus 2-12-FULL-35-15. Next base: position 13,248 of record JBBSPS010000027.1, on the reverse strand, counting down.
ATCCGAAAGGAAAATTAAATTCAATATCACAAGCGGCATTGGCATAATGTGCTAATTTCAAATGATCATGGAAACGATAATTACTTTCTCCAAAGCCCAACGATTGATGCCATTTCATACGTGCAGCTTTCCAGTGGTTGTACCATTCCATTTCGGTACCTGGGCGAACAAAGAATTGCATTTCCATTTGTTCGAACTCGCGCATACGGAAAATAAATTGTCGTGCTACGATCTCATTTCTGAATGCTTTTCCTGTTTGTGCAATACCAAACGGAATTTTCATTCTGCCGGATTTTTGCACATTTAAAAAATTTACAAAAATCCCTTGTGCTGTTTCCGGACGTAAATAAATAGTATTTGAATCCTCGCTTACTGCTCCCATTGATGTACTGAACATCAAATTGAACTGTCGTACCTCCGTCCAGTTTTTTGATCCTGAAACCGGACAAACAATTTCGCAGTCAATAATTATTTGTCTTACTTCCTCTAAATTATTTTTGTCTAAAGCATCTTTAAAACGGTTATTGATGTTATCAATCTTGGTTTGATTTTCCAATACACGTGCATTGGTGGAACGGAAGGTTTCTTCATTGAATGATTCACCAAAACGTTCTTTTGCTTTATCAACTTCTTTCTGAATTTTTGCTTCGATCTTTGTTACATGCTCTTCTATCAGCACATCCGCACGGTAACGCTTTTTACTATCCTTATTGTCAATCAAAGGATCATTGAATGCGTCCACATGTCCGGATGCTTTCCAAATGGTAGGATGCATAAAGATTGCCGAATCAATACCCACAATGTTCTCATGCATCTGCACCATTGACTTCCACCAATATTCGCGCAGATTTTTTTTGAGCTCCACCCCCATTTGTCCATAATCATATACAGCACTTAAGCCATCATAAATTTCGCTGCTCTGAAAAATAAATCCGTACTCTTTGGAGTGCGAAATAATGTTTTTAAAAAGGTCTTCCTGATTCATGTGCCTGCAAATTTATAATTAAAATCAGGAAGCTGTTAAATTTAATTTCAAAATATCTGCCCGCCTATTCTCGATACGCTCATCCCGCTTTTTGCGCATACGCGCCCATCTAATATGTAGGATAATGTACGTACTAAGAGAGCCTTTTATTTTGTATAATCTTTCCACGCAATTTTATAAAGTATAATATAAAAATACAAATTAAATAAAATCTCGAAAATAATAACAAATACAAACGAGCAACCCTTGAAATAATAGTGTTCCATCCAGTATTCCATAATGATAATAAGAGATCATTTTAATTCTTTTATTGTTGGCAACAATAAACGTGCTTATAGCTGAAACAATAAATGCAGGTAAAATAAAAACCAAATCCGTATTTTGATAATGAAATATACAAAGCATTAAAAATAATAGCAAGGATATATTGGCAATTATAAGCGCCTTGCTTTCGCCAATTACAAGTGGAATAGTTTTTAACCCCGCTCGCGAATCTGCTCCCATATCCCGGATATCAAACGGGATGGTGATAGCGAATATAAAAAAGAACCGTTCCATAAATAGTATAAGTACATGCCTAATATTATAGGAGTTACCTGATTGAATAATAGGTAATAAAATAGTAACCGCAGACCAAACAAAAGCGATTAAAAATATTTTTAACCCTGGGATTTCCCGTAACCTGAAATGGTGTTTTTTGTTTTTAAATATAGGTAAGGAATAAAACAATGTAAGGACCCCAATTGGCGCTAAAGTTATTAATACTTCTTTTTTCGCAAGAAATAGTGTACATAAAAAACCTAAAACAGAAATGATCACTAATAAATAAAACAATCTTAAATGTTGTTTTATCCATTTGTGTTTTTTATCGTTCAATGCTTCGTGCTTTGTGATAACAGTTATTAACCGGTGTAAATTATATTCAAATAAGGTGGCAAAAAATATGATAAATAAATAAGGATGTAACTGCGGTTTCATTCCTAATTGCACCTGCGTTTCGAGAGTTAGGAAAACAGCGGCGAGAGAAATATAGATATTTGTATTCAGTAAGAAATAAAATAAATTCAAGATCAATTTAATATGGGTTTAAAACTCATTCGCAAAGTTCCTTGAAAAAAAGAGCAATGCCTAATTTTTTTTTAGTGTTTTAAAAATTATTAGCTCTTGCTTTTCAAAACAGTTACCTTTGTTATTCAAAAAAATTCAAATGGGAGACACAAAAAAATTAGGGTTTGGTACTAAAGCAATACATGCCGGGCAGGAGCCTGATCCAACAACAGGGGCTATAATGACTCCGATTTATCAAACGTCAACATATACGCAGGAATCACCCGGTAAAAATAAAGGTTATGCGTATGCTCGTGGAAAAAACCCAACACGTACCGCATTGGAAGCTTGTTTGGCAGAATTAGAAGGCGCAAAGTATGGCTTGTGTTTTTCAAGCGGAATGGGCGCTACTGATGCGGTTGCTAAATTGCTTCGTCCGGGTGATGAGGTGATTACAGGCGATGATTTGTATGGTGGAACTTACCGCATGTTTACAAAAGTGTTTGCAAATTTTGGCATTAAGTTCCATTTTATTGATTTAAAAGATGCGAACAATATCAAAAAACATTTAAATGCAAATACAAAGATGATTTGGTTGGAAACACCTACCAATCCGACGATGCAGATTGTTGATATTGAGGCGTGTGCAAAAATTGCAAAGGAAAATAAATTAATTTGCGCTGTTGATAACACATTCGCTTCACCATTTTTACAAAACCCATTAGCACTTGGTGCTGATATTGTAATGCATTCTGTTACTAAATATTTAAGCGGACACAGTGATGTGATTATGGGAGCTTTATGTGTAAATGATGATGATTTATATAAGGAATTAGCTTTTATTCTTAATAGCTGTGGTGCTAATCCGGGGCCGCAAGATTGTTTTTTGGTTTTAAGAGGATTAAAAACATTACACGTACGTATGGAGCGTCACTGCTTTAATGGACGCAAGATTGCTGAATTTTTAAAAGGACATCCAAAGATTGATAAATTATATTGGCCCGGTTTCCCTGATAGTCATAATCATGACATTGCAAAGAAACAAATGCGCGATTTTGGAGGAATGCTTTCTTTTTCTTTAAAAGGTAATAAACAAGAAGATGCATTTAAAATAGCATCTAGTTTAAAAGTAATTTCATTAGCCGAATCACTAGGAGGAGTAGAATCATTGATTAATCATCCAGCAACAATGACGCACGCATCTATACCAAAAGCAGAACGTGATAAAGCAGGAGTTACTGAATCATTACTTCGCTTGAGTATTGGAATTGAAGATATTGAAGATTTAATTGCTGATTTGAAACAAGCGCTTAATTAACAGAAGGCAATTTTACAGAAGGCAATTTAAAAACAAATAATTGGTGTTGTTCCCAATTATTTGATGAGAAGGATAGAATATTTGTGGAATAATAAGTATGTCATCATTTGCCAATACACCTAAGCCGCCTTATTATGCGGTAATATTTACCTCTGAACATTCAGGGTTGGATGAGGAGAGTTATTCTGATATGTCGGATAGAATGGCAGAACTGGCAAAACTACAGGACGGATTTTTGGGAATGGAATCTGCAAGGAATGAACTCGGACTTACTGTTTCCTATTGGAGAGATATCGAATCCATCAAAAAATGGAAAATGAATTCCGAACATTTAGAAGCACAAAATAAAGGAAGAACAATCTGGTATAAAAAGTATAAAACACGTATTTGTTTGGTGGAACGTGATTATGAAATAAAGAATGAATAATTCCTCAACCCTTACTTCAAAAATCACATCAGCTGATGGCATTAATTACCTTAATATTGGTTTAATGCTGATAAGTTTGATCGCTGCATATATTTTACCCTTCGAGGTATTTTTATTTTCCTACGCGGTATTAGGCCCCTTACATTATCTCACTGAAATATCCTGGCTCGAAAAAAAGAATTACTTTATCAAATCTAAAAAGGATATCTGGCTTTTTATACTGTTGGTATTGTTTATCACTGTTGGTATGTTCGATTCTAAAGCTAAAGCAAATTTATTCATAGGAAGCTTTTTGTTTTCAGGATTTGTGTATGCACTCATTATATTGTTTATAGAAAAATTTAGCCTTAAATTATTTCTGGTGTTTCTTACATTCACTGTATCTATCATATTTAATTTTAATAAATATCCTGATCTTCCTTTTATGCTTTTCGTGGTTTGGCTACCCACCATTATTCATGTATTTGTTTTTACGGGAGCATTTATTTTATACGGCGCGTTAAAGTCGCGTAGTGCTTCGGGAATAATTTCGTTAGGAGTATTTATCGCTTGCGCTATTTTTTTCTTTGTATATATGCCCGAACATTTTGGAATTCCGGTATCCGATTATGGCAAAAAAGCCTATTCTTTCTTTAGAATACTTAATACATCATTATACAATGCCTTTGGTTTTGGAAATCTGCAAATTAATGACAACGCGTTATATTTTAGTGCAAAAGCAGTTGCCGTGATGCGCTTTATCACATTTGCATATACCTATCATTATTTGAATTGGTTTTCAAAAACTTCAGTAATTAAATGGAATCAGATCTCTAAAACCCGATTGACAATAATTATTGTATTGTGGATCTTGTCGGTGGTATTATATGCCTTCAGTTACAAAGTAGGTTTTTACGCTTTATTCTTGCTAAGTATGCTACATGTGTTTTTTGAATTTCCGCTCAATCATCAAACATTTATCGGAATTGGTAAAGAATTTGGGAATATAATCAGGAAATAGCTTTTCCCTTCACGCCAAGGTACATAACGAATAGGCTTATCATTATAAATACGTGGGCAATATCATTATAATTAAAATAGATATTCAGGGAAATTTTTGCTCCATGTATGAAGGCTGTTATAAACGAAATTAAAATTCCATACCCGATCTTATTTTGATACCCTTCTTTTGGTTTAACGGTAAAATGCAATAGCATGATAGGAATTAAAGCAATCGCGTTCTCAATAATTGTTACTACATATTTTTGAAAAAACAATGCGGCGATAATAAATACCACCAGTTGAACAGTGTAACTCAGTTTCCATTGATTTACATATCTTGAATTTTTTAAAACAGAAATCAATGTGGCTTGTTGCGCAAAATAAAGAGCAAAGCCATTTACAATTTGCATTGCCAGCCAAACTGTTTTATATGCAATTCCTTCATGCACTTCAAAAAATCCATGACAAGATCCGCCAAGTAAAGTAGAGATTCCCAACAATCCGAAAAACAAGCTCCAATTTTTTATTACAGGATTTTCATTTTTTTTATGGAGGTGATAATAAAAACAACTACCCAATATAGTAATTATGTAATCAGTAAACATAGTTACCGGTTCATGAATTGCGAGTTCACCAATATATATAGTTGTATCAACCATGCTCCGAAAGTAATACTTTTTACAAACAGCGCAATTATCTCTTCATCAATTCCAGTCATAATTAATAGTATTTTTACAATATGACAAAGGAATTCTATTTAAAACATCACTCTTTTCATATCAAAGCCATTTTTATCGCGCTGAAAGATATTTTTGAAAGAAATGAATATGCCGATAAAGCAATTGAAAAAGTAATGCGTGCTAATAAATATTGGGATGTGCGTGAACGAGGTTTTGTTTCAGATGTAACATATGATATGGTGCGTAACTGGCGCTTATTATTTACCGCAGCAGGTGTTGAAGGAAAACTTACTGATAAAAACCTGTGGATGATATTTGGAACGTATTTAGTTTTTGACGGATATGGTTTACCGGAAAGCAATTATTTTAAAGGAGTGAATGAAAAGAAAATTATCTCACAATTGGAGAGATTTCATAAGATTAGAAAAATCAGGGAGTCCGTTCCGGACTGGTTAGATGCTCTCGGGGAAAAAGAATTGGGAAAAGATTGGGATAAAACGATACGTGCACTTAATCAACGGCCGACAACTATATTGCGTGCAAATTCTTTAAAAACCAATCCAAAGGAATTACAACAGACCTTAGAGGAAGAAAAAATAATCGATGCTGCACTGATTAACTGGTCGCCGGATGCGGTGGAATTAAAATTTCAACGGAATGTTTTCCGGACCGAAGCATTTCATAAAGGATTATTTGAAGTGCAGGATGCTGCTTCACAAATGGTTTCTGAATTTTTAAATGTTCAGTCGGGAATGCGAGTAGTAGATGCTTGTGCGGGAGCAGGAGGAAAAACATTGCATCTGGCAGCGTTAATGAAAAATAAAGGACGGATCATTGCCCTTGATGTAAAAGAAAAAAAATTATTGGAGTTAAAAAAACGTGCCGCGAGAGCCGATGTTCGTATTGTAGAAACACGTGTAATCGATTCTTCAAAAGTAATTAAACGTTTAAAAGATACAGCGGATCGGTTATTATTGGATGTGCCTTGTTCGGGATTAGGAGTGTTGCGTAGAAATCCGGATAGCAAATGGAAATTGAATTTAGAAGAAATAGAACGGGTAAAAATCATTCAACGGGAAATACTTACTAGTTTTTCAGATATCACCAAAGTAGGAGGGAAAATGGTTTATGCAACATGCAGCATTTTACCAAGTGAAGGTGAGGAACAAATAAAATGGTTTTTACAACAAGTGAATGATAAATGGAATTTAATTGGTGAAAAGCGCTATTCACCTGAAATGTACCATGCTGATGGATTTTATATGGCGCTTCTTGAACGAATAAAATAGTTTTTATTTTCTGGGATCAGTTCTTTGTTTTTTTGGAGTGGAAATTTCGTTTTGCGCTATAATTATTGATTTTTTTTGATCGTTATCATTAAAATAAGAAATCTTAAAATTTATTTAGCACATTATTAAATGATAAAAACAATGTGATTTACTTTGAAAAAATGGTTTGTTATATTGTATCGTTGATCATTGAATAGGAAATAGTTAATTTACTGTATTATATGTAAAATTAGTATGTGTAGCACTTTTAAAATAAATTTTAAAATAAATTTTCAATAGAAAATGAATTATAATTATGAAATTATTTTTTGAAAATGATCGGAGGTGAAAAAAACGCGCCAACTGTTATCAACAAATTAGTGTTAATAAAATAAAGCCTCTTTTTAATTTTTGTGTTATTAATTTTTCGTACTTCGTATTAATTAATTTAATATAATTTAATAACCAAAAAAACCATGGCAAAAAAAGCAAAAAAGAAAGCTGCTCCAAAAAAAGCAGCTAAGAAAAAAGCAGCTCCAAAAAAGGCAGCTAAAAAAAGAAAAAAGTAATAAAGAAGAAGGCTCGCAAGAGCCTTTTTTTTTGCCTTTTATTTTCCTTCCGCAATCTTCTGAACAACACCAATACCGGGCATTTCATTTAATGTTATTTTTCCATCAATAAATTGTATCCCATCAAATAAATTATTTTTAATTAATAAAGGCCCGTCCAGGTCGGCATGATCAGCTAAGGGAGTAAGCTGCGCCGCAGCAGATACCGCACAGGATGTTTCACTCATACATCCGATCAGAATTTTTAAATTCAATTCGTGAGCATACGTTATCATTTTATTCGCTTCATACATCCCGGTGCATTTCATCAGCTTAATATTTATTCCATGAAAACAATCTTTCACTTTATCAATGTCAGAATAACGTTGAACACTTTCATCGGCAAAAAGCGGAAGCGGGCTTCTTGAAAAAAGCCAATAAGCATCATCTAAGTTTTCTTTTGGCAAAGGTTGCTCTATAAATAATACATTTTTGTTTTGCAGCCATTCTATCATTTCAAGAGCGAGGTATTTATCTTTCCATCCTTGATTCACATCAATAGCAATAGGCTTATCTGTAATGGTTCTAATAGTATCAATGATCAGTTTGTCATTTTCGCCACTTAATTTCACTTTTAAAATTTTGAATTCTTCCGCTTCTTTTATTTTTTGTTTAAGGATTTCCGGTTCATCAATTCCTAATGTATAAGTAGTATAAGGAGTTTTATTTTTATCGCAATTATAAGATTGCCAGCAGGGTTTGTTTTGTAATTTCCCAACTAGGTCATGTAAAGCAATGTCAATAGATGCTTTTGCCGCGGTATTATTTAAAGCAAGGTTATCAATTTCCTTTAGTATGGCAGCGATCTGGAAAGGATTTTTAATTGAAGATAAAACCTTCGCCGCTTTATTTAAAAAAAACAAAACGGTTTCATGTGTTTCAGGTAAATAAGGAGGTAAACTCGCTTCTCCATATCCGATTAATCCTTCATGTTCTAATTTTGTTAATACGATAGGAGTGGATGAACGTGTACCATGCGCAATTTTGAATGGACGTTTGAAATAGAGTATATGTGGAGCAAATGTGAGTACCAAGGCATATTTTTTTCTAAAAGTAATAGAATATTGTATAATTACCTCTTTAAAAGTGTATTCATAAACTGTTAATTAGTTATGAAAATATAGCTATTGCATACTATTATAAATAGTATATATTTGTTGTATTAACTAAAATTACATAAAATAAAAATGAAAAAATTACTTTTATTATTAGCGGTTCCTGCAATTTTATTTTTTGCAAGTTGTGGTGGATCCAAAACAGATGCTCCCGTATCCATGCCTGGCATGATGGAGGTAACCCTGAAAATAAATGGAAACTCACTTTCTATTATGCTTCCTGATTCTACAAAAGGGAAAATGGAAATGGTGGAACAATCTTGGGGCGCTACTGAAATTAAAGTAGGTAAAATGTTTCAAATATCCATTTCGGAGGGAGAAGGGGATATCGCTTTAACTAAAAGTGACATCGCTGGTAACGATGTAAATAAATTCAAACGGTTTTTAAAAGATGAGTCGGGCTTATTATTTTGGGAGTCTGAGATTACAGAACCAGAATTCCATTTTTATTTGGTTGAAAAAGTAGGAGTTGTTTCATATTTGCTCGAAGATATCAAAGAAGAACATTTTAATGAAAAACAAATTCAAACAATGATCGATGCCGCTAAAACATTAAAAGTAAAAGAAGTAGCAAAACCATAAAATTCATGATTCTTATAAGATAAAGCCTCGTCTCACAATTATGTGTGGGACGAGGTTTTATTGGTATATAGCTTTTGTGTGAAATAAAATTTTCTTTTAAAGTAATCCTGTTCCAAGTCCTATCGCAAGCAGAACGATCATTACTGTTACTGTTAATTGCACAAAGTTGAAGGTTACTTTTTTCAACAGTCTGCTTCCGATATACGCTCCTGAAAAAGCTGATAGAATGGCTGTAACAAGCAAAGTGAAGTTATCCATAATATGAATGCTTGACAAACGACTGAAATAAACTGAAAGCCTTGTAAGATCAACTAGACAAGCAATCAGAATACCTGTTGCGATAAATTCTTCTTTAGCTAAACCACAGCGAAGCAAAAACATGCTTCTTAATGCTCCCTGGTTGCCCGACAACCCACCAAAAAATCCACTTATAAGTCCACCGACATATAATTTATTTTTGTTAAACTGAATTTTTTGAAGAGAAGGAATAATTTCAAACAAAGCAAATACGATCATTAAAAGAGAAATCGCAAGTTTAACAGTGGTAATAGAAAATAATTTGCTGCCGATGTTATATGTATAAAGAGCTTCTGATTTTGAAAATAAGAGCAATAATCCCGCACCAACAAAAGCCCCAACAATGGCAGTTGCACCGAATCGCATTCCCACTTTCCAGTTGATCTTTTTACAGACTAAACTGATCTTAAAAAAATTATTAAGCAAATGCACAATGCCGGTTAAAGCAATTGCTACTTCAACCGGAAAAAAAATGATCATCACAGGAGTAAGAATAGTTCCAAGGCCAAATCCCGAAAAGAAAGTAAGTAATGATGCAGCAGCTGCAACTACAGCAATAATAATTATCGTGGTCATATTTTCTCTAGGTGCTATGTTTATTTTAAAGGGAGCAATATCAGTGGCTGATATTTTTCTGTTTTAAATTTTGATTCTTTTATGTCATTATTTTCTTTTTCAATAGCTTCCCATCTATACTTTACCCGAATGTGTTATAAGGCATCTATTACTAATTTTACTACATGAAATCTATCGGTTATTCTTGTTGCATTTACAAAGCACCGATGGAAGTAATTTTAATTGCTTGTCTTCCGACAGGGGTTTTTTCTAAACGAAAATTTCCATTTACATCTGCAGTCGCACCAATTAATGTATCGCTATTCAACAGAATAATGTTGGCACCTACTATGGTAGATTTAGAATCCACATCAATTACTTTTCCCCGAATTGTTTGTGTATAAGTCTGCGCAATTGCGCTTGTGTATGCAACACAAAACAACCCAAAGGGTAAAAAATATTTTTTCACATTGTAAAAATAGTGTTTTATCTACTGTTGCATATTTTTTTATTATACTTGAATTTCAAATAAATAGTATTTTTACAATGTGTCAAATTTTATAATTTTCTGTTTTTAACAAACATAATCCATGCTAAATATTTTAAAGTCCACATATACTTCTATATTAATATTAGTTCTGTTACTATTGTTTTTGTTTAAAGGGATTTTTGTTACCTACGCGTATACTGATGGATATGAATTTATTTGGGATTCCACAGGAGCAGATTTTATTAATTCATTTTTACAACAGGGCCGTGTAATTTCCGGATGGATCAACACCTTGGTTTATCCACAGATGGATCATGTAAGTGATCTATGGAGAATTAGGGGAATCAATTTGATGTGCCTTTTTTTATCATCCGTTTTAATATTTAAAATGTTAAAACAAAATAACATTAACAAATTTCACGCATTAGTAATTACTATCATTTTTATTTGCTCTCCTTTTGCAAGTATTGTAGTCCATTGGGAAGCTACATCTTCCACTATTTGGGGGTATCCGGTTGCTCTTTTCGCGGGAGATATTGTATTTACAGCTTTTTTAAATAAAAACAACATTTCAAAAAAATGGTTTAATTTAATTTTATATACAGGAATATTATTGGCATTAATTTCATTATTTATATACCAACCTGCCTATACAGCTTTCATATTTCCTGCTTTTTTACATTTTATAACGGGGAAAAAACGTGATGCTATTAAGCAATTTTTATTGTTACATGTTTTTATTTATGTTATTTATTTTCTTCTTTATAAATTTCAACTTAATCAACTGCATATACCCCCTGATGCACGTGCAGGTATTATGATCAGTTTCAAAAAGATAGCTGTATTCATCAAAGGTGTTTTTTTAAGATCTTTACATTACAATGTGATTTTTGCATCAGTTGTTACTCGTGTAATTATAATAACTGTTTCATTACTATTTATAGGATACTTTATATATAGTAAAATCAAAAATGAAACGAAAAATAATAAATGGAATTTTGTATTGATACTTGCAGCTTTTTTCATTTTAGCATACCTGCCGAATTTTATTTCGTCTGATAGTTTTATTGCTTATAGAACGATGGGAACAATACTATTATTATCCTCTTTTTTATTTATAAGCTCAATCGCTTCTATGCCGGTTAAACCGGAATATATAAATGTTGCAATATCAGTTATTGTTATTGCAATTATTACGGTAGCATATTTTAATAATAAAACATTTGTCGATATACAATCCAAAGAATATCTAGCTGTCAAAAATATAATGGCCGAAAAGTTAAAGCGTGGTTACCCTAAAAAAATAGCGGTGATCATGGCTGATGAAAAATTTTTAGAGAAACAAAACTTAGTTCCTAATATAGTAACCGATGAATTTGGAAAGTTATCTAATACTGTCTATTGGGTTCCAAAACCTTTCGTATTGCTGGGGATATATGACTTAACTAACGATAAGCCAAGAACGAAAACTATTGAGGTTACCTATTTTAAAAGGAATGAATTTTCTACAGATTCTCTTATGCGTCAAAATGATTGGGTATTGGATATTGAAAAAATATATTTGTCCTCCAATGGCATTCAGCCATGATTTTAATTTCTAACTAAACTTGAATTGATCAAGTGAGTATTTTTATAATGCCTGTATCTATCCAGTATTTCTTTTACATACAAGTAAGGTTCTTGTCCTCTACAATAGCCATATTTCACAATAGGATCCTTATAGATCATCGGGTTGGATTTTAACAATATCATATCTTCCACGTTATCATCCCATGCCTCAGGTTTCTTATTGTGTTTGATGGCAAGGTTACGTGCATCAATTATATGACCTAAGCCGGTATTGTAAGAAGCAAGGATAAATTTTATTCGCTCCTGTTTATCAGAAATGGATGTCCGCCAATATTTATCAAGATCTAAAATGTAATTTGTTCCGGCTTCCAGACTTTGTTCCGCTGTAACATCTATGGTATCAAGCCCATATCGTTTGGCTGTTCCTGGCATCAATTGCATTAATCCATTTGCGCCTGCCCAGGAACGTATAGTCGGTGAAAAATGGGATTCCTGGTAAATCATTGATGCAAGCAGTTGCCAGTCCCAGTCTATTTTTTTACTGTATATTTTAATGATATCATCATATTCTGATATGATCCCACCCTCATATGCCAGATATTTACTTGCATTTACATTGCTTCTTTTCTTACGGGATTTAAAATATTTATTAAAAACTAAACTATTCGTGTTATTATTTTTTGTCTTTTCGATCCAGTTATTTAATTCTGTATTTAACAAGGGTGAATTTTTTCGAATTGCCCATGAAATTTTTTGTGGAAAACTAATTGTCGTTTCTACATCAATATTGGAGTAATACGCTTGGTTGCTAAGTGCTACATTTTCGTCCGCTACAGTGTAATCAATTTCTCCATTCGCTACTTTACTTATCAACTCTTCCGTATCATATTCTCCGGGGGCTTCAACGATATTTATTTTTTCGCCTATTTCATTTGATAAGTTCATCAATCTCGAATAAAAAGAAGAGCCTTTTCTTACATGAATGTTTTTTCCGCTGAGATCAATTGTATTTCGGATGAGTTGTTTATCCAATTCATTTCGTGTCATGTTTTCCCATCCATTAGGTTTTCTTTGAATAAGTACTTGGGGGATAAGCAGGAATGGATCCGTAAAATCCACCTGTGTTAATCGGTCTTTTGTTACTGTTAAATTAGCGGCGATAATATCAATTTCCTGTTCATTAAGTTGCTCAAAAATAGTGTTCATGTTTTTAGCAACAACAATTTCTAATCCAACTCCGATCTCCTTTGCAAAAGAATTCAGCAATTCATATTCATAACCCATTGAGTCACCTTTATAAATATAAAAACTTGTGGAACTATTGTC
>JBBSPS010000026.1:0-27784 GCA_038258655.1 Bacteroidia bacterium | reverse complement strand
TTACAGGTTACAGGTACATTACTTGTTATGGATGGTGTTAATAATAATGATGATTGTACCACGGTAGCTGATGTTGTTTTAACACACCCATACGCATCCGTAATTGTTACTGTATAAACTCCAGCGGATAAGTTGCTTGCTATCGCTGAATTCCCTCCTGATGGTGACCAAGAATAGGTATATCCTGCTGTGCCTCCTGTTTGACTGGCTGTTAATGTGCCTGTTGATGTACCTTTACAGGTTACAGGTACATTGCCTGTTATGGATGGTGTTAATAAAACACTCGATTCAAGAATAGTAGCGCTTGCTGTTTTCGTACAACCGCCGCCCGATACGGTTACTGTATATGTTCCAGGGCTTAGACCTGTAGTTGTGGCTGAATTCCCTCCTGATGGTAACCATGAATAAGTAAATGGTGCACCACCACCAGTTATAGTAGTAGTTAAAGTACCATTTGAACTACCTGTACATGTTACCGGAACATTAGAAGAAATGGTGGGTACTAAATTTGGATTAACAGTAACAGTAATATCATCTGTTCCACTTGCTGTTCCACATGACGCTGACCAACGAAAAACATACGTTCCGGTAATCATACCGGTAACTGTAGTTGACGCGCTGTTGGGACTTGTGATCGTTGGAATATTGGGACCACTAACTCTGGTCCATGTTCCTGTACCGGGAGAAACGCTATTTCCTGTAAGTGTAGTAGATGTTACACCACAAAGTATTTGATCAGTACCCGCATTGGCCGTTACTGCTGCAGGGCAACCGCAATTGCCTGATGAGCATCCTATTACAGGGCAAACAGAGGTTGTACAAGTTGGATCAAGAGGAACTTTAAAACACATGATATAATCCTGTCCCGGAACAAAAGCGCCAGCACCGCAACCACTTCCTATTCCGCCACCATTCATAACAAATCCACAGGCTGCATCATAGGTAGTAACTGTTGGTCCTACTCCTCCGGGACTACAAGTTGGCGAAGTTAAACATCCACCATTATAAGAGGTTTGATACCCTGCTGTACATGAATTACTTCCGCAAAAATACTCAATACCATAATTCATAGTAATGGTCCCAGAAAAAGGGTATGTATATCGATAACAAACTGTTTGAAATGTGCCTGCGGGACCTGTAGGTAATGTATAACAGAAACCCATAGTTTTTAATTGAGATATACTTGGAAAAGTGGTTCCACTATTGTTTTCAAAAAAAGGCCCGTTAACTGGAAGCGTACACGTGGCCTGGCCAAAAAGAGTTGTGTTAATTATACTGAACAACAATATTGAAAGGAAAAATATTGCTTTAATGTATAATTTCTCATTACAAAGACGAGTAAAATAAATCATGTTATTTAGCTTTATAAGGGTTGATATACAATTGTGGTGAAATAGATACGTAAATTTAATAATATAATAACAGATTGCAATACTATTTTATTATTATTATTATTATCGGAAGTTGATAGCCATACTGAACATTGTAGATTATCAAGTTCGTGCTATGTTGGTGGAGTTAAATTAGAATGCCAATTATAAAAATAAAAAAATCACCCATAAAAAAAATTCCCATCAATGTGGATGTAAGAGATATTGCTTAAGCAGTGATTAATAAATGAACTTTTTCATTTGGGAATAAATCCCATCCGATATTTTTATAAAATAAACTCCTTTGCTCAAACCTATAACATCCATAGTAACCGGCTGGCCAGTATTTTCAGATGAGATTTTTTGGGAATAAACTGTTTTTCCTACCACATTCACTACTTCAACTAAAAGCGGTGTAGTTTGGTTATACCTGAATTGATATTGTAAATTTTTTTTAGTTGGATCGGGAGTTACGTATATTAATTTTAAAGGGTTATCAGTATTCAACTCCACTGAAACTAATTTACTGTAAGCAAACTTTCCATCATAATCAGTTTGTTTTAAACGGTAATAGGAAATTCCTTCAAATGGATGCTCATCTACTGAATTGTAATGAATTTCTGTAGCGCTATTCCCTGCGCCTTTTACTTTTCCGATCTCTTCATAGTTCGCAGCGTCTGTACTTCTTTCTAAAGTAAAATAATCATTATTGGTTTCGGTGGCAGTTTCCCAATTTAATTGTACTTTCCCGTTTATCGCTACTACATCGAAGTAAAGCAATTGTATGGGTAATGGATTAGCGGCACAATTTCCTGTTGCACATTTAATCTGCGGACACATACTCATCCCTCCGCAACCGGCAGGAACGGTAAAACAAACATAATAGACGTTACCCTCCGTCATTGCAGGAGAAGCGCATCCTGCCCCGTTTTGGAAACCGTTAGATACAACTACTCCACAATTATTATCATACATTGTAGGAACGCAACTTGCACAACCCGTCATTGTAGATATAGCGCAGCTCCCCGATGCTGTTTGGGTAATACTGCAGCCAGTACCACCAACGGACGATTGCCCTGTTGAACCTCCCGAATATTTTTGCCATAGTTCCGTACACGCAGCGCAACCATTTGGTAACCAATCTATTTCCAAGTCATGAAAATAAACAAATGCAAAACAATATTTTTTACCTACAGTTAAACTATTATAGCAATGGCTAGCAGCATCAGCGGTAGCATAAGTAGGGGTTCCACCGGTGTAATCCTGCATACTATAAGGAGTAACGGCGGCGGTGGAAGCAGGAGAGGTATATGTTCCGCAGGAGTTAGTAAAAACTGCTTTATAAGTATAGGTATGCCCCGCTACTAATGTAGCAGTATAAGGAGTTGTGGTAGCACCTCCTATATCAGCATAAGCCCCTCCATTATCACTTTGCTGCCATTTCATAGATGTATAACTATAAGAAGAAGGCAATGTACTAAGTACAGCACTGGTAGTAGATACAGGACAATTGGTACTTGCATAGGCAGTTAAACCAGTTGTTCCATCCTTATTATTAATAGTTACATCATTAGAAGAGGTACAGCCAGTGGAAGTTAACGTAATTGTCCACTGGAATACATTATCTCCAATCCCTAAGGAGGTAAGACCTGATGTAGGAGAAGAAGGTGTAGTAATTGTTCCCGTTCCGGAAACTTTTGTCCATGCCCCAGTTTCACCACCAGCCACGCTATTGCCTGCAAGAGTGGCTGGTGCACATACAGCTTGATCAGCACCTGCAGCAGAGGTGGTTGGTCCTTGAGCAGGCGTAACAGTAATTGTGTTAGACGTAACCGCCCCCGCACATGTACCTGGAGCTGCTTGCATATAATATTGATAAACGGTCGGCCAGGTTAAAGCCCCTGTAGTGTAGTTCTTTGAATTACCGACAGAAATTTTTACGAAAGCGGCTGCACCAATTTTTTGATACCAATCATGTTGATTGGAAAGTGTTGAGCCGCTTGTTGAATTTGTAAAATCAACGGTCCCACCAGAACAAGGTGTAATTGTTGATGCAACAGCCGTACCTGCATTACAAGCTGCCATAGGTGTTGAATTAATTGGTGGTGCAGCTGATTGCGCTAATGCATTATTTGCTATAGTAAAAATCCTTGCTATGATAGCAAAGCATAGAAGCATTTTACCGAAACTATTAGTACGGCTTTCTTTCATTTATAAAATTGTGTTTTTTTATACGTTTAATTTTTTTTTAAGTTTCTTGTATAGATTACTTTGCTTTTTCCACAATTAATTACTGTCGAAATTTACGTAATTGAAATTTTCCCACAACAATTTTTTTTTCTATTATTGAAAGTCAAATAAAGTGGTTTTGAATAAATAAATGGATTCTCTACCTTTGCGATAGAATGAAAGCATCCGATGAACTTTTTCAATTAATAAAATCCCTTAATAAAACGGAAAAAGGGTATTTTAAAAAATATGCCTCTACGCATATAATTGGGGAGAAAAATAATTATATGAAATTGTTTGAAGCAATTGACAAACAAAAAGTATATAATGAAACTGCCATCAAAAAAACTTTCGCCAGAGAAACTTTTATAAAACACCTTCCATCAGAAAAAAATTATTTGTCCGATCTTATTCTCCGAAGTTTAACGAGTTATACTACCAGCACCGTTTCCATTGAATTCAAAATAAAAGAACTTTTGCTGCAGGTAGAGGTGCTTTTTAAAAAATCGTTGTATCGGCAATGCAAAAAACTTTTATTAAAAGCGAAACAATTGGCGTATGAATATGAAAATAATATTCTTTTGTTAAATGTTTTGGAATGGGAAAAAAAGATAATGTCCTCGGAACTTTATATTTTAAAGACGGAAGAAATTATTGAGAATATATACCGTGAAGAACAGTCTATCATTGAAAAAGTGCAAAGCACGAATGAATATTGGAAGCTCGCTGCGAGGACTTACCGTTTGCATTCTACAAGGGGTAATGCAAGGAACGAAGAAGAGGTAAAAGACTTTGCGAGTTTTATGGCGAAAAAACATTCCTGGGATGAACGACAAAAACTGCCTTACCTCGCAAAAGTGTTTCGGTATAACGCGTATGGTTTTTATTATTTTTCCATTCGCAATTATGAAAAAAGTTACGAGTACCTTCAAAAAGAGTTAGCATTGTGGGAAAAGAACCCTTTACAAGTTAAAGAGCATTTGAGCTTTTACGCGCTGGCTTTAAACAATATGGTGTTGACATGCGGACGATTAAAAAAATTTGAGGAACGCCTTACGAACATTGAAAAAATAAAATTAATTCCAAGTAAATGGACCAAAACCGTTTATGAGGATATGGATTCAAAAATATTTTTACGATTGTGTGTATTTGAAACTGATACATATATAAAAACAGGAGAGTGTGAAAAAGGAATAGCATTAGTAGAAAAAATAGAAGAAGGATTGAAAAAATTCGGAGATAAACTTATTCAGAAACGAATGTTATTGGCTGTCTATTTTAATATTTCCTATTTGTATTTCGTTTCAGGAAATTATTCAAAATCGCTCTACTGGGAGAATAAAATTTTAAATCATCCGGTGCTGGATATTGCGGAAGATATTATTTGTTTTTCAAAAATTTTAAATTTGCTAATACATTTTGAAATGAATAATGATCTGTTGCTTGAATATGCCGTTAAATCAACCTATCGTTTCCTCTTCAAAAAAAATCGTTTATATAAATTGGAAGAAGCCTTCCTTAATTTCATTCGTAAAAAACTTCCTACACTAAATACAGAAAAGACACGCGGTGAAAGTTTTATTGAATTAAGAGCAGAAATTATTGAAATTTCTAAAGATCCCAATGACGCCAATATACTTGAATACTTCGATTTTATTGAATGGCTTACAAGCAAAATAGAAAATCGTCCTTTTGCAGAGGTGCTAAAGGAAAAAGCAAAAATTAAGAGTTTAGTTTAAAGTTTTTTACTCCTCATTCAGATTGCTTCAGTCGCTCCTCCTTCGCAATGCCCATGCTGGGTTTTTATAACGCCATTGCGAGCACAACTTTTCTGTGGGTAAGCAATCCCAATAGTGTCTTGTTGGGAGATTGCTTCATTCTTCGCAATGACGTTCTAAAAATAAAAAGTCCCACTCCGAGTTATCAGGAGCAGGACATTTTTATATAAAATAGTAAAAAAAATTATTTCGTCACTTCAAATTTCCCTCTGTTCATTATTTCTTTTTTATCATTCCACACGTTATACAAATACATTCCGGGAACAAAATTACTGGTTTGTACAGTTACCTTGTTATCTATCATTTTATATGTACCAACCAAACGCCCTGTAATATCAGTTAATTCCATTAAGCTAACATCAACAGTGGAGTTGAAGTTAATTTGACCATTAGCAGGATTAGGAAAAACAGATACATTGTTTTTAACTCCAGCAATGTCATTCGTACTTGTATATCCTGACCAAGCTAATGCATCAATATAAAAAACACTGCCAAGTTTATAACCATAATGAGAATAAATACTTGATGAAATAAATATTTGTTCCGAATCAGGCATTACATTAGGAAAAGCAGGGTTATAATTCATGGTTAAGCTATTTAATGAATAGCTATTTGTGTTAGCTCCTGTTGCATATTTACCTGTAGCAATGATATCTTTTTTATTGGTAATACTATTTCTTTTTGTTAGCAATGCTAATACAAAAGCTGAATCCCCCGCCATTGGGTTGTACTTACATTCAAATGATAAAGTTGAAGGACGAGGAAAAGCAGCCGGCATAGGATAACCATAATTCAATCCCACAGGTGAAGCTGAAATTGTTCCAACAACAAGTACCCCTGCTGTATCAAAATTTTTACCGGGTCTGTAAGGATTAGGAATAGACGCACCTGTAACTTTAACAGTTTTAATACCTACAGAAGCCGCCCCTGTAAATAAATTGGTCGTTGTTTCTTTGGTTACCGATAATGCTGTCCCTGTTCCTATAGCATTCAAAGCATTTAAACTTGCCCAACCATTTGGATCCTCAACGGAGCTAATACTGATCTTGCTCCAAGTGTCAAAACCAAAATCAGGAGCAGTTTGTGCTTTTAGGCCTATTGTTAATAATACAATAGTTGTAATTGAAAGTATATATTTCATGAGTATATTTTTTTAGTGATTATTAAATTCAAAGGTATTCAATAAAAATTTAGATTAAAAATATATTTTCAGAATTTCTTACGGGTTAAGAGTTGGTGTTTTAAAAACACTCACTGTTATTTTAGTCTTTAATTAGTTTTTTCATTTCAATTTCACCTGATTCATTTACAACACGCACGTAATAAATTCCCGATGCATGCTCTGAAATATTAATATTTATAGTGTTGTTAGGTGATGCATCGTTTACCCAAATCACTTGCCCCATAATATCAAACACTTTTATTTCTTTAATTGCAATGGCTTTGTCGTTTCTTGTAGTTGTTATTTGAAAACTTCCATTGTTAGGGTTGGGTGTAATTAAAAAACTGCTGCCATTAATTTCAAATGGTTTTTTCATCTCATTTTCTTCATAAGACGTAGTTGTTAATCCGGAGTTTATTTTTTTTACGCTATCAGCGGTGATTGTAATTCCTTGCGGCAAACTACTACGATTGCGAAATAAGGAAATAAAACCATTGTTGGTAATACTATTGCCACTACATCCTGTTATGGTCAAAATATAAAAATAAGTTCCATTTGGAACTGTGGATTGTGAACAGGCAGATTGATTACATGCTCCATTCCAAACACATGCCGATGTTGGAAGGATAGAACCGCTATTACTGTATACACTAACTCCGCTTGGATTTTTTATTAAAACATTATATTGCACAGCGCCTGTAAAATTAAAACACCAAGAATCGTTAATTCCATCTCCATCAGGTGTAAATGTATTACTTACTTGTGTAAAAGCAGGGGTTCTATTTCTAGCCCAATTTATTATGAAGAGAGGAGACAATGTAGAAAAACAACGATTTTTTGTATAAACTTTTATTTGATAATCCTGGCAAGGAGTAAGAGATTCAGGAATTATCCAATGGTAACTACAGCAATTAAAATCGATTCCTGCTGCATAGGTGTATGTTCTTACCAAAGAACCTGATTGGCTCCATACTTCAACTATTATTGAACCGGTTTGCGCACCCATATTTATATCAAACTGGATAAAGTCAGAATAATTAATATTACTTAAATTAACAGTAGGAGAATTATTAGGATTAGTTTCATAATTAACAATAACATTATCAGTAGTACTTTGCCCACAAGAATTAGTAACTTTTAGTGTGTATATAATTGTTCCATATCCCGTTGCCGGAGGTGTAAATAGTGGGCTGGAACTATTAGGATCAGAAAGATATGCTAAAGCAGACGCGGGGTTAGCGCTCCATGAATAACTAGTAGCAAACTCTGACGAAGAGCCAAGTAAAATAGTTTGTCCGTTACAACTTATTCCATCGGCACCCGCATTTGCTATAGGTGGAAAACAATCCGCGTCACAAGGTGCAATATGTGCTTCAAAATTAGCTCCTTCATTCACATAAAAACCATCTTCTAAAATAACCCTTGTGGCAGATTTAAATTCAACAATTGCACGACTATCTATAACAACATTACCAACAGGAATAGTGCTGGCAATATTTTTACCCCCTATAGTTAAATCTTGAGATCGGTATGTAATTTTTCCTATATCCTGAAAATATGAATTTTGAATATAGTTAACTGAGGGACAAAAACTTGAGCCGACTTCAATAATTGTTATATCGTCAAAAAAATAATCTTGACCACTTACGGATCCTGCGGTATTAAAGTTTCCCAATCCAATCCAATTAATAGTATTACCGGGAGTAAAATAGCCAGAAACTTTTGTCCATTGATGAAGATCAGTTCCATAAGGTATTGGGACTTGTGGTGGGCCATCATCAGTTATTGGATGATTTTCGCATTGTCTAGGTCTGTTTTCAAAGAATCTTAATCCCGCATCCGAACGGGCATTACCACTAATTTGTGCATAAAACTCCGCATAATAAAGTTTTCCCGCGGTCAATGGGGAACTTAATGGTTGCAAAATATATTCTTGGTAAAAACACCTAACAAAATGGCTACTATTGTGTCCTCCTGGACATCCCAGATCGGGGGAACCTACTTGATGCTGAAGAAGGCCGACGCAAATATCCTTATAATTAGGGACTGTCCACGGAGGTATATTGTTCCAATAATCAATTAAATGACTGTACGAATCGCCAGTCGGACCCGAACCATCTGCATCAGGACAGCCAAAACCGGCTGTTACATTTTCAAAGCCAGGATTGCTTACAAGATTTTGGGCATAGCTTAAAGAAAGTATCAAACAATAAACAATCAAGAGGATATATTTTTTCATTTTTTAAAATTTAAAATTATAGTTAACCCCGAACCAAGGAGTAGTCAGTTGTAACCAATTAATAAGTGAATTGAAGTGATATGTACTTTCATTTCTAATAAACATAATGGGTGTAAATGCAATAGTCAAGGAGTTGCCTTTTTTAAAATATCTGCGATAACCGATTGCCGGGATAAGGTACAACGAATATAATTGGCTATAATTTTGACCGGCAGCTCTTAACGCCAATCGATCTTTATTACTTTTTGGATAGGGATTGAAATTAAAATCATTCGTAGCATATAATCCTAAAAACAATTTATTTATTTTTTTGCCAAACATTGTATTTAAGCCAATTGGGAATGTTCCACCAATCCCTCCAACATTAATACTTCCTGATAGTAAAAAGGATTGCGATCGATATAAAGTCCTCTCGTATCCTATTGAATACAACCCTCCTTTGCCCCCTAATTCTATTGAAAAATTATTATTACTTAACGTTTTATTAAAATATTGAGACGTATCCTTTTGAGAGAATAAAAGATTATTTTTTAATGATAATAATATAATAACAATTATTAATTTCTTATACATTTTAGAGTATCCTTTATTTAATTCGTTTGCCTAATTCTTCAATCTTTTTGTTTTGTTCAATAATATACAAGGTCAGCTCTTCAATTTTTTGCATTTGCAATTTTACTAATTCTCCAAGATCCCCACCATTACATTCAACTTCATTAGCGCTTGGTATTTCTGGTAAGTGGCCATTTTGTTTTATAAATTTTTCAACTTCTTCTAAAGTTTTTAATTTGTATTTTTTTTCGAAAACAAAATCGGACCAACCTGTTTCAACTAAAATTCTTTTAGCTCTTATAGCACCATTTACAACAAGTTTATAAGGGAGTGATGAAGGATCAGCTAAAGTAGTTCCAATCCCGACAGTTCCAGATGAATTAATAGTTAAACGAGGAATGGGATTACCACTTCCCTTAGCATCTGAAATTGAAAATATACCATCACTTATAAATAAGCCATCACCCATAGCCCATTTACCGCCATTTGTAGGATCAACCTTAGTTCCGTCTAATATTAAACCTTCTCCCGTTGATAAACTAGTTGCTATATGAAGAGGAGCTATAGGGGTAGTTACACCGATCCCTGTATTTCCATTTTTTAATACTGTCATTGCATTTGAAGTTGCTGTACCACTTGTACCATTACCAATTACAAATAGTGGGTCTGTTAGCACCCAAGAGTTTGGATTATATGTTCCCGGATTGTAATTGTATCGACCTAAAACAAAGGATACAAATGGTTGAGCGGTAGTAAAAGTTCCAAAGGCTGTCGAAATATCCCCAGAAGCAGTTGTGCTTCCTCCGGCAGCAAATGAGGTACCACCGTTTGCTTTAGTAAATGCTCCAAGTGCGGTAGAAGCAATTGTACTTGCAGTGGAGCCAATACCAAAGGCTGTAGACCCTTGACCTGAAGCTGTTGTATTTGTACCAAAAGCTGTGGACGAAGTTCCTATATTGCTGTCATCCCAGTAATTACCGTTAACCGTACCCGCCCTAAAAGCTACTTTAGCAGGAATCCACATCATTCTTGTTCCGGCTCCACTCGTTGGGGTTGCGCCTGTTATTCCGTCAAACAAAACGCTTCCATTTTTTACTTGTAATAATGAGCTTGGTGTATAAACAGGAAAACCAATAGCTACGTTACCCGCAGATGCTTGCTGAATAGGCGAAGAGCCAATGAATTGAGCATTCGATAATTTACTGATGCAAATGAATGAACAAACGAGGATTGATGGTTTTAAAATATTCATAGTTATATTTTTTAGTTTGCTGCAAAAGAATAAAAATTAAATGACATACACAATTTATCCTATAGAAATAGTGTTTAACAACCAGTTAAAACCTATAAGCCTTACTTGATTTCCGCAGGCATCACAATTTATTTCCCTGTGTAGTGAGATAGTTTTATGATTTAAATTAGAGGCGAATAAAAGCAAGAAGAAGATCGTGGCAATTGAAAAAAATCCTTTCATAAGAGGTTCACTCTTCTTTTGGGATTATTTCCTTTTCTGCTTTAAATACATACCTAACAGATAATCCAAATCCAGCAGGGTAAGATGAATTACCTCCGATAAGTTCTAAAGATGGTTTCCAGTCAAGAGATAGGTTTATTGGTGCATTTGGAAAAGTGTATTCAAGTCCCAGCATTCCAACCACACCAATAATCACGTTTTGGTTTTGTGGAAATTTTATGTTTCCACCTATTCCAAAGTACCAGTTTAACCCAGGCGGCTTGGCAAAACTATTTGAAAGTTCAGGAATGATTTCAACCACAGCCTGATCTTTTTTTACATTTAGTAATCCCTCTAAAGCGAACTTAGTGTTGAAGAAATGTTTTACTGTAAGACAGCCAAAATAAGGTTGCAGCCTTACTCCAATTCCTGTTTTGTAATCCTGAGAATACGATTGGGTAAATGCAAATAGAAAAAATAATAATAGCGAAATAAATTTTAAAGGCTTCATGCAATATTTTCCGGCTTGTGTGGTAGATTAGGTTTCGTGATTGAATTTTGAAACGCCATTTTTATTTTTTTATCAAAAACTGCTTATTAATCCTCCTTAATTAGCTTTGTGCGTAAGTCCTTATTTATAAGTAAAGCC
Organism: Bacteroidia bacterium; assembly: GCA_038258655.1. GTDB lineage: Bacteria > Bacteroidota > Bacteroidia > 2-12-FULL-35-15 > 2-12-FULL-35-15 > 2-12-FULL-35-15. Next base: position 16,352 of record JBBSPS010000026.1, on the reverse strand, counting down.
AGCCTTTAAGTTTTCCACTATTACTTCAAAATCACCAGCTTCTGTAATTGTTTTCAAATCATTGCCAACAAAAGAAAGATCGTCTTTACTTATTTCAAACTCTACAGTTTGCTGTTTTCCTGCTTCTAAATAAATTTTTTTGAACTTTCTTAATCTCCTTACAGAAGGCGTAATGGATGCGTAAAAATCGTGAGTATATAATTCGACTGTAATCTTTCCGGATTTTTGCCCTGTATTTTTTACATCCACAAAAACCTTTAATTTTTCATTAGAAGTAAGTGTTTTAGTATTCAATCGTAAATTACTATATTCAAATGAAGTATAACTTAATCCATGTCCGAAAGCGTATTGAGGATTGTAAGCGAGGGTATCTACACTCCAGGGCCAGTATTCATTTAATGCTTCGCTTAATTTATGATCATAAAATTTTATATCACCAGCAAATCTTGGATAAGTGAAAGGAAGTTTTCCATCTGGGTTATAATCCCCGAACAACACATCGGCAATTGCAGTCCCGCCTTCAATGCCAGGTAGGTAAGCTAACACAACTCCTTTTGCTCCAGGTTCAATGTTACGGAATACTCTTGGTCTCCCTTCTGTAAACACAAGTATTACAGGTTTTCCCGTAGCATACAAAGCAGTAGCTAAATTTTGCTGAACAATAGGAAGGTCAAGCTCATCAATATCCCCAGGTGTTTCAGCATAAGCTTCTTCGCCCAAACAAAGCACAATATAATCTACAGCTTTTGCAGCTTCTACAGCTTTTGCAATATTGATTTCCTTATCAAACCCACTTCCTTCGGCATAGCTAACATTTGCATCTCCATTTTTAGATTTGATGGCGGCCAAAATAGAACGGGCATCCTTCGGAAAAAATTCTGGGCGTATTCCCTGCCACGTATAGGACCAGGAACCATTGAGGCAAGTAATAGAATTTGCGCCCGGACCAGTAACTAAAACTTTTTTCCCTTTTGACAAAGGCAGGATCTTGTTTTCGTTTTTTGCAAGCGTGATTGCTTCGTGTGCAGCTTCGAGCGCCAGCTTTCTATATTCTGGTAATCCAAAGTTTTTTGCAGCCGCAGGTTCAGGATAAGGATTGTCAAAAAGTCCCAGCTCGTATTTCAGTTTTAAAATTCTTTTTACTGCTTCGTTTATTCGCGCTTCAGAAACCTGTCCTTCTTTTACCAGTTCAACCAGATAGGTACAGAAATTCAGATCGTACGGAGTCATGCTCATATCAATGCCTGCATTGATTGCAATTCTTACTGCTTCTTTAGGTGTGGATGCAATTTTATGTCGTGTATACAAGCGGATAATATCTTCCCAGTCACTTACTACCACACCTGTAAATCCAAGTTCATTGCGCAGTACATCTGTTAGTAAATATTTATTGGCATGCATAGGAAGCCCGTTTATTTCAGCCGAATTAATCATAATTGTTTTTGCGCCTGCATCCACCGCTTTTTTAAATGGGGGAAGAAAATATTCACGTAGCATAATTTCAGGAATGTAAGATGGAGTACGATCTTTTCCACTGAAAGGAAAAGAGTACCCGATAAAATGTTTCATGCACGCTGCTACCGATGTTGGATTAGCAACGCTTGAACCTTGCATTCCTTTGATAATACCTTCTCCCATAATACCATCCAGATAAACATCTTCGCCATAGGTTTCGCCAAACCTTGCCCACAAAGGCTGACGGGCAAGATCCAATACAGGAGCAAAGTTCCATCGTATGCCCGAAGCACGAACTTCTTTTGCGGTAACTTCTCCACATTTAAAAGCAAGTTCGGGATTTCGTGTTGCAGCCATAGCAATATTTTGCGGAAACAATGTAGATCCCAAAGTGTAGGTTACTCCATGTATCGCATCAATACCATACAGTACAGGAATTTTCAAACGCGTTTCCTTAGTAGCAACATCCTGTATTCCGGTAATGAGTGTTTGCCATTCTTTAGGAGTATAGGCGTGTGAAGTAACATTCAAGATCGATCCAACATGATGCTCGACAAGTATGTCATGGATTTTTGCTTTATCAATGGCAGGTTCATTTTTTGTGTCGATAATTTTATCCAGAGTGAGTTGGGTCATTTGTCCAACTTTTTCTTCTAAGGTCATAGTTGACAGTAAGCGTTCTACTTTCGCATCTACATCTGTTTGTGCAAAAGAGAATGACGTAATGAATACAAAGGAAAAAATAAAAAAATACTGGAACTGAATTTTCATAGTGTAGCGCTTAGGGAACCGAATTACTCGGTTCATGTTTTATTTATTTTTTTATTTCTGAATTTTTATGGCTTCTATCGCTAATGCGAGAAATGCAAAAGGCGCATTCCAATTAATAGCAATCTCATTGCTTGCATAACTGCAGATGTTGTCTATATATGCATTGCCGGGCAATTTGCTAGTATATTTTCCTCCGCAATTTGAGGCGTCCTCCATTCCTGGGTTTGGTCCACCTGCAAGCAATCCGGGAACAGGATCGTCTATTCCATCTGCAATTGACGGCCGGTGATGAGGATTCCTTGTAGATTTATTTCCAAATCCGGTTAAGAAAGAATACCCTGTGCCGTTTCTTCCCAGTAAATAATCCAGCGAAGCGATTGCAGCATCGAGATAAGATTTATCTTGGGTGAGATTATACGCCTGAATTAAAAGCATTCCCTGATTTGCAGCGTTGCCGTTACTTCCCCAATTAAAATCGCTCACATTTGTTCCCATCGGAACAGCATACGCTGAAGAGCTTATGTTTTTCTTTAACTGATCTGCCATTCGCAATAGTTTTGTTTTCACCGCATCCATTTCTTCAAATCCTGAAATATCTGCTCTATTGGCAATTAAACTATAAAGCCCCAGCGTATTTACTTTTTGCCAGTTGGGAAGTTCAAATGCATTGTTCAGGGTAAAGGAAAGATTGAGTTCATCGTAATAAGAAAATTTTCCGGTAGCAATGTAGAGTTCAATCGCTGCCCATTGGAATTCATCATCTGCAGAAGCATCGGCATACGTACCCGTAGAAACATCTGGATTGAAATTCGAATTGACCTGTGATTGATCGTACAATACATGTGAGTTTTTTTTCGCCCAATGCCATGCTTTTTGTGATGCAGTAAGACAAGAATCTGCAAGCCCTGGTAATTCTTTTTTAAACTTTTTAAAAATTCGATACGCTTGTGCAGTTACTGCGGCAAAATCCAAACTCGCAGTAGTACTTTTTTTCAATGCGTATCGTGGTTCTTTTGCGGCTTCTGGCATAATGTTTCCGTCAAAATTTGGATTGCTTAGTTTATGATACACGCCTCCGTCCTCATCCTGCATAGTAAGCATCCACCGTAAATTCCAAAGTGCTTCATCCAGTATATCCGGAATATTGTTCGAACTCTCAGGAATATCTGTTTTCAGTGTATCGAAGAATTCGGGAAAATCTTCGTATAAAGAGAAAAGCGTATACGTGCTGATGCCTGAATTAACTATGTATTTATTGTAATCTCCTGCGTCATACCAACCTCTAGGACAAGAGATCTTTGTACCTGCCGGACGTTTAGGGCTTTCCGCGGAAGGATGAATTAATACTTCTGTATCCGGATGCCCTGTTTTTCTTGCCCATTTGCCCGCATATTTTTCAGGAAGGTCTGTTGATGCACGTTGGTAATAAAACATTTTTAATGCAGCTTTTCCGGCAGGAAGATAAACTTGTGGAGCAATTTTAAAAGGAAATGAACTGCCAGTCCCCGGAACAGAAAAAACATATTCGCCAGGTTTATTGAACCTAGAAAAATCTCCCTGACTCACCGTTTCATTTGTATATTCCCAAACACCAGCAGTTTTTAAATTTCCTGAGAATACAGTATCTTTTGAAGTTGCGTTAATAATGAAAAAACGTGGAGAAGCCGGAGAAACAACAATTGCCATTTTTGAACCGGAGGGGTAGAATCCTACCTGATTCAGGCGTATATTATCTCCGTTTGCCTGTGAAAAGCAAATAGCGGAAAGCGCTTGCAGAAAAAGTAAAAGATATGTAGCGGCTTGGTTCAAAATGATTTTAATACTGACTTATTGATTTTTTAGTTCTTCGTATTTTTTTTCTGTGATGATTTCTATTTCATCAAAATAAACTATACCGTTGTAGGCCGGGCCTCCTGAATTAATAAAGAGCAGTAATTCCTGAATGGCTTTCGGGTTTACAGAATGTGCATCCGGATATGTTTGGGAGAATTTGTTTTTGAAATTGAAAAAATAATTTTTAAATCCATCTCCTGATTCAATGGTTTCGATAATGTTAAATTCATTGGCAACGAAGCCTTCGTTGTCTTTTACTGCAAAACGTAATTTGGGATTTTCCTGCCCTGATTCATTTTCTGCTCTTGCTCTCAGGCGAATAATTGGAGCTTTGGTAAAATCAGTTTGGTCAAATGATCTTCCGAAAGTTTCATAATTTGCACCTGCACCTGTAGATGTAACTTTCATAACATCTTTTCCCGGAACTTTCTCTAATGCAATTTTGCTGCTGCCTGCCCACCATGCCGTTGGTTCTTCATCAAATGTATCTACCATACCACCGGCACTACTTTCTTTTTTAGGAATTGATTCTACTTTAACTGCAACAATTTCATCAATGTATAATGTTCCACTCCATCCGCTCATACCTGGATTAATAAAGAACATAATTTCAGAAACAAGAGTGGGGTCAACAATCTGTGCATCAGGGTAGGATTGCTTCCATTTATCTTTATAGCTGAAATAATAATCCTGATAACCAGTTCCTGCCGGAACTTTTACCGAAGAGGCGACTGCATTGGTGGTTCTTCCTATATTATCTTTTAAGTCGAGGCGAACTGTTGGTGAAGTTGCTCCTTCGGCTCGCATTCTTACGCGAATGGCATTCGACTCTGTAAAATCGAGTGGAGTAATTTGGCGACCAAAGGGTGTGTACAAAGGGCCAATGTCTTTAAAAGTAACTTTCAGTGTATCTCCTTTTCTGGAAGCATGAATCTGATCGTTTGCCATCCACCAACTGTATATTTCCCCACTAAAATCATCTATTACTCCTTTATTATATTCTAAAGCAGGAACTCCTTTTTCGGCATCTTCGGGAACAGCAAGCTGAGAAGAGTAATCGAGTGCAGGCTCAATAAAATGAGTACAGGAAGAAGCAACAAATAAAAAAGTTGCCAAAAATATTGCACAAAAATATCGCATCAGGCTTTTCTTTTATTAATCATTTGGATTAAATGGTTTATTCATGGTAAACGTTGCAAAATCAAAAATCACGGAAGTTGCTCCTCCTTTTGCAAGAGTAATTAGTACAAAACCTATTTTCGCAATTTTATTTGGCTCTAATATTTTATTTCCTCGAACGGATTTCAATCCGTCTGCAGAAAGCTTCAGGTCACTGTATTTTACTGACATCATTTTCCATCCTCTCCAACTAACGGGAATTTCCCAAGCGTATTCATCCTCATACAAAACATAATTTTCAGCCATCGTGCCATTGTCGGCAATTTTATTCCCATCATCATCTTCATCAAAATTGATTACCAATTTTGCATTCGGATCGCCTGTGCCGTATATGTAAAGATTAAAAAACACATTTGAAGGATTCTTATCCAGCCCGAAATAGTTGGCTTTTGCAAATCCTGCGCCTCCAATAAAATAATCTGAATAACCGGCACCTGTATAAATTCCATCTTGTCCTCTAAATCTATATAAGGAATTCCCTTCCACACTTCCGGTGCGCTCCCATTTAATTGTATCTCCGTTTACATCCCGAATTACATTTTCAATTTGATTATTTGTAGCAGTTTCCATATCACTCTTTACTCCACTCTTTACAGGATAGGTTACTTTATATGTTGGGAAGAGATCTGCAGGACCATCGTAAAATGCATAATCAAATTTTGAATTATCAAAATTGATGGCAGTAACTATTTTATTGGGAATGTCCCATTTTCTGGCACCAACAATTTGAACTGTATCCCTAAATGTCAATTGCGATCCCAGAAAGGTAAGTTGCGCCGATACCTTTTCGTTGCTTCTAAAAAAATACATACTCTCATGATTCCCATTCCAAAGTGTATTGATGCCGTCTAATTTATTGGAGAAGCCCTGAAATGTTTTTACTGCTCCGGAAGATACGCCTGTAAGAGTTAGTTTCCAGGTTACTTGCTGAGAGAAAAGTGCATCAAAACTCTCCAGTTGACCTGTCGAAAAATCCACGGTAGGAAATGCGCCCTTTAATGGTGTAATCAAAGCAAAATTCTTCCCGGGAACTTTATATTCAGGACCGATCTGTTCTTTTGGCCTTTTACAGGAAAACAAAAGAAAAGTACAGGAAAGAAAAATAATTGTCTTCTTCATTAAACTGTATTCAAAAAAATGTTTTCTCATTTTTATCTGCTATTATTTTAAAACACCAATGTATAATTGATATACAACTGATTTATTTTATAGTCTTTGCTGATGTACTTGTCGTTTACACTGATCATGTGATATTGTAATGTTGCGTAGGAATTTTTGCTGAAACGATAGCGAAATCCTGTAGCAACAACCGATTCCGAATAATTAAAGTTTACAATCTTCACATTGTTTGTTACAACTTCATTAAAAACATCTCGCCTGGAATAAAATTCATTTCCTTTAGCATTGAGCGTTTTGTATCCCACTAAAAGATCAAATGATTTAACAAATTCATAGACAATGCCAGCATCTATTAAAGTTGATTTTAAGTCTATAAGATTAGGCGCAAGATTTCTTTTTGTTTGTTCATTGCTAAGCCCTGCTGACAATACAATCATTTTTTCAATATGTAAAAGTTTATGGATATTGAATGTAAGCCCACCTTTTATCGCCATATAATTTCGCAAGCCGTTGTTGATTTCTCCTCTTATTTCCGTAAGCATATCTACAGAAAGATCACCATTAATTATTTTTTCTTTATCACCTGCTGAAACACCAAATGTAAAACCCTGCCTGTTAGGAGTTGCTATACCATAAGGAGTAACATTATTATATTTAGGATCGTATTGAACAAGTGTATCGAGGATGGTAGTATTCCTGAACGTGCGGGAATTTTGATCATTTTTAGATCCTTCATCTGAAAATCTGTCAGATAAATTTGATACGCGGTTTACATTGTATGCCAATGGTGTAGAGGCATTCATCACGTAAGTCGGAAAAAGAGAAGTTGTTCCCCAGTCAAAAATTCTGCGGGTTTGCGCACTTGGGCTGTTAAAAGCAGAACCCACGTTGCGGTAATTTACATATAGTTTTAAATTCAATGGTTTGTATGTTGCGCTTACTCCTCCATCATAAAAATAATCTTCTTTTTTTCTTGCCGAATCCTGATTGCTGTAACGATATGCCGATCCACCACCTTCTCCATAAATAGAGAAAAGAATTTTATTTACTTCTAAATTTATTTTCATATCTCCCGTTGCCACTTTATTGTCCAACACAACGGCCGGAGAAGGAGAAGTGCCACCTAAGTCAGACATCTCTACATAATTAAATCCGATTTGAAAAAATTTACTTTGCAAAAGATCAATCCTTCCGCCAGATAACAAGCGATCGGGAACTGAGTTGTTGAAATAATTTGCACGCGCAATACGAGTAACAAATCCACGCAAGCCAATTTTTTCAATTCCTTTTTCGAATTTAAGATTGGTAGAAACATTTGCTCCTTGCAGTCTCCATTTGTTTCCAAAATTAAAATTTTCATAATCCACTACACTTCTTCGTATTGAAAAAATTTCTGCTTCATGTTCGTAATACGTTTCGTAAAAATTGAAAAGTGTATAAGGAGTAAGGCTCAGGTCAATATCACCAACTTCATATTTTACTTTTTTTGAAATAATACCTTCCAGTTTCATCTGACGGAAAGCAAGTTGGGCACCATCACCATAAAAGCCACCAAATTCATTGCGTACACGAAGCGTTGCCGATACTCTGAGATAATCCGATGGCTGAATATTTACGCCCAGATCAAACATAGTATATCCTCCGGTACCTTTCCTTGGTGTTTTAGTGTCATTGTCAAGAATATTTCCAGACAACGCATCGTTGGTAACTAATGCCCTACCCAGTCCATTGAAATAAAGAACCTGAGCATTTAGCTGAATCCTTAGCCCAATTATTACAATAAAAGCAAAACACAGTATATTTTTCATAGCTATTTTTTTAAAAAAATACTTTAAATTCAACAGATACTTCCTGTCCATTGAAATGATCCTTAGTGAAATTTTTATCCTTGTGATCAAACCAGCGGTAGCGAACATACAAGCCTGCGCGCGAAGCAAAATCATAATCAAGCCCTATTCCGTAACCTGTCCCAAACTGATCAATTGGTTTTCCGTTTTTATTGTAAACAGGAATTCCTGTAACTGGATTTGTTATTAAGTTGCCTGAACTATCAGCAAGTGCAGTACGGTTATTTCCAAGCGCCTTCTCACAGCTAAAAAAACCAATAACAGTTACTTTTGGAAGTATGGGATAAAATAAATTTACTTCCTGATAAAAATATCGGAGGAAAGCGTCCTTCGTAAATTCAGGGATTACGGAAATGTGATCCTGAACAGAGGAGTAGTTGTAATAATTTGAAATGAGAAGGTCTTTCTTGAATAGTGTAACTTTATATTTCCAACAGAAATCAATAGAAGAAAATCCTTTTTTGTATGACTTGGCAACAGCGCCCGTATCTGTTATTTCAATAGTCTCAAAAGATCGTCGGTACATATTGATGAGCCGGTTATAAGGGCCGAGGTCGTTCCTGAAATATCCAAAACGGGATCGTGTAAACTGATTTGCTCTGTGCTGAAAGGAAATACTGTTGAATGATTGAGCATATCCACCAAATGTTGCAGTATTGTTTGGTGCATTATAAGGCGCTGAACTGTAAAGAGCATATAAATTCTGAATTTCCTGAGAAGTACTAATGGCTAAGGATATTTTTAGTTTCCTGTAAGTATCTTCATGTTTCAGGCTAACTCCCATCCTGTTATTTGCCATTTGCCCTATATCGGTAACTGCACCTCGTATTGTAGATACATCATAAGGGGAATTAACATTTGCCGGAGAGCCTTGAGCGTGGCTGTTGGCTGTATTCATTACCTGACTGTTAACATTTACTACACTCTTGTCGATATAATAAACCTGAAGTGTTAAAGGAATGAACGTAATTTTTTTTCCAAAGTCGGTTTGAATGCTGATGGCCGGTGCCCAATTGTTTTTATATGAAACACTTGTGTCGTGACTTACTCCATGTCCAAAATAGTTGAAGTAGTCGGAAGATGTAAGTAATCCACTCTCTACGTACCTGCCTGCACCAAATTCCGCAAAGGCTTTAATGTTATCAAAATTTAACCTTACATCGCCGGTAATAATTTCCTGGTTGATTTTATATTGAGCTGCGGAGTTAAAATAACCAAATTGGCTGAAGTAATTAATTCCTATTTTTTGCGACCCTAGTCCTTTATCAATCCTAAAAGCTGCCATATTCTTTGGCGTGTTGTATTTGTAAGTTTGAAATCCTCCACTGTTATCCGTTTTTCCGTACAATACAACGGCACCAAACCCTTTGGGTAAATTTTTTGCTTCGAGGATAAAACCTTGAGTACCGGTATTTCCCCAGCGCGAATCGCGTGCAACATTTTGTGCTGCATAAAAATTTGTGTACCTATTATATGAATGACCTTCGGGCTCCCAAGGATAGCGTTCAAACATATCATCACGGTATTCATAGTTCCAAAGGGTAAAAGGACTCATACGGTACCAGTTTACTCCGCCTCCTGCAGTTAACTTAAAAGTTCCGGCTTTGCTGATTGCTTCCGCCTCAAATTGCAAAATTCTATATACAGAAATTCTTCTTGAATACGTTTGTTTTGTCCCATTGATGGGTTTGCCACTTGTATCTTTAGCCACGCCATCCATTTGGTTATCCATAGCGTACTCCACTTTAAAATGTGTTTTGGAAGATGGTTTCCCTTCTAATCTTAAAAGACAAAATGGTTCCTGGTATCCATCTGCCTGCTGCCCGTTAATTTCATATCCGTTAACTAACAGATTTTGTTTTGCATTGGCAGGCATTCCGGGATAAATCGAATTCATATTTCGATATTGAACGAAGAGTCGTGTATATCCCGAAAACTGAAGATTGGTAAACGGATGATAGGTTCCTGCTTTCGCTTCCTGTTCAGAAGAAGACAGCTTGACTAATAACTTATTAAATAACGGAGGAAGTACTAAATTGAGTTTGTTCTTGGTTGTGGAAGATGTTATAGTGCTGTCGGAGAAAGTGGTTGATTCCGCCTGTATATTTAAAGCGAAAAAAGTAAATATAAGCAGTATAGAAAAAATCTTCGACATGTATTGGATGTAAGCCTCTTTTCTATTTGGGCTATTTTATTAGTTAAATATTCTTTGATTAGCTAATCGCCTTTTTTTATCGGAAACCATTGATTAAAAGGGCTACTATTTTTATAAACACACGAAAAATAATTAAACAATAATTTTAATCCTTTTTTCAATACAACTACTTCTATATCAATACAATATAAAAATTTAAGGATTAAACTTTAAAAAACTTATACACCAAAGAAAACAAACACCCTCTTTACGTCAAGTATTTGTTTCCTCTGGTGTAATTAAAATGAGGTTTATTTTTTACAAAAAAATTATTGAATAACAAGTTTTTCGGTTTGTACAGAACTGCCATTAACTAGAAAAGCAATGGTGTATACTCCCTTAGCATATTTTGTTACATCAAACTCAACGTGATTGTTCCCAGCTACAGCGTGCGAATCTGATACAACACCAACCTGACGGCCTGTAACGTCAAATAAAACAAGTTTCATATTAGCTGCAGAAAGAAGTGTGTAGTCTAAAGTAGCTTTTTCAGAAACCGGATTAGGAAATAAGTGTGTGGAATTAACTAAAATCACATGATCGTTTATGCCAAGTATAATCGGAGAAACGCTAATATAAATAGAGTCAATTGATATAGTGCCAGAATAATTTGTAGCTCCTACTTTTTGAGGAACCACATATATATTTAGATGAGTAATACTGGTGTTATCTACCGGACCGTTATTTGTCGTGAAATCTTGGTTCCAATCTGTTACCGCTGGTTGTAGTTGACCTTGAATTGTAGTACCGAAAGCAGCCGGTGTTTTTTGTCCTGATTTGTTTGCAGCTCTATCTTGAGGGCAAAGACATCCAGGTTTAGATGAGTTCAAGAAATCAATTCTAATAGCAACTGGTTGTGTAGCACTTGCCCATATTGCCAAGTAAGCTGAATTGCTAGAAGAAAAGTTTAAAGAATCTTTGTTTCCAGCAACTCCGTCATTCAATCTGTAATTTAAGGGCGCATATTGATTTAAACTATCGCAAGTAAAAACAAGTTTACCGCCCGTTACCGCAATAGAAGTAATAGCAGCGGGAGGGGTTGTTGAATACCATCCGGTAGTAGAAAAACCTAGACCGAGGCTAGTTTTAGTGGCTTGCGAGAAAGAGAGAGTTGCAATTAAAATTAAGAAATTGCTGAGTAGTAATTTTTTCATAGTTAGTAATTTAGGTTATTAATTTATAATTTAAATGTCTGTTATGGATATAGTTGCTTTTAATGGAGCAAAATTAAGTAATGCGCTTCACAAAACGACTTTAAACCAGTCCCAATTTATAACAATTATGTCCGAAAAGATACTTTGAGCTATAGATTTAAAAATTAAGAGGATGTAAATGATCAATTTTTTTGTGATTTGCCCTTTGATGCCTTTTTCACTTTCAGTTAATGAAATATGAAATCAGGTTATTGTCCGTATTAAAAAATCGATGGATGAAATGAGTTGCTCATATAGGATAAAACACTTTTTAAAATATCAATTAGAAAGTATTCTATTGTAAAAAAAGGTAGCTTTACATCCCAGTGATAAAAATAGAATCGGGCTGTGATTTCCCTTTTTGTATATGAGAAAATTTATACTAATTTGCTTCTTGTTGTTATCCTATTTCTCCGCTTTCTCTCAGCCGGAAAAGTATAAGATATACAGTATCACTAAAGATGAAGGGCTTCTGAGCGATTATATTGAATGTGTATTGCAAGACAACTATGGGTTTTTATGGATTGCAAATTTTGAAGGGCTTAATCGTTGGGACGGACATACCTTTAAAAAGTACAGGCATTCAGATAATGATAGCACCAGCATCTCTCATAATATTGTTTATTCCATTTTTCAGGATAGTAAAAAAAGATTATGGTTTGGTACAAATGGCGGACTGAATTTATATGACAGAGAAAAAGATTGTTTTATTCATTGCAACATTGGTGGGCCTTCACTTAATATTTCCATCAATGTAATTCGGGAAGATTCAAAGCATCAATTGTGGCTTGGGACTCCTTTCGGCCTTTGTAAATACACCATCGAGAGTGGAAAGCAGGAATGGTATTCCCACGATAAATTCAATGCTAATTCCCTTAGCGATAATGAAGTGATGGGTTTGGCGGTTGATAAGAACGACAATCTGTGGATTGGGACATTTAACGGAGGAGTAAATAAATTTGTTCCAGAATCAACTAATTTTATTCACTTCTTGCATGAAGAAGATAACCCGAAAACAATTTCTAGCAACAAGGTAAGAACACTATTAGTTGATCACAAAGGAAATATATGGATCGGTACATTTGAAAGCGGAGTTACGCTAATGAATGCAAATGGAGAGGTTATTCGCCATTATACAGAATTTCTAGAAACCAAACAGCCATCGGCCAGACGAAATGCTGTAATCAGCCTATATGAAGACAAGAAAAATAATATCTGGGTAGGTTCAGATAATGAACCAATTTATTTTATGGATAAGGATGGAAAAAAGTTTGTTCCATTTGAAAATTCTCCCTATAAAAAATACAATGCTGTTTGCCACTCTGTTTCTTCTATGTTTGAAGATAGCTTTGGAAATTTTTGGTTCGCTACGCATGGTTATGGATTATTTTATACAAACAGTAACAAAAATATTTTCCGCCATTATCACAAAAAAGATAATACAACATCTGGTCTCGAGCACGATATAGCTGCGTGTTTTTTTGAAGATGCAAAAGGTAATACATGGATTGGAACCGATGGTGGCGGCTTAACTTTTTTTGATCAAAGCAAAAATCAGTTTACTACCTACACAACTAAAGATGGATTGAGCAGCAATTCTATTCTCGATATTAAAGAAGATAAAAAAGGGAATTTATGGCTAGCGACATGGAGTGGCGGATTAATTTGCTTTAATCCCCTTAACCATAAAAGTATTGTTTATACCAATAATCCTAAGGATACCAACTCCCTTTTGTTTAATAATATTAAATCCATTGTGGTTGATGATTCATTGATATGGATTGGCACGCATGGAGAAGGGATTGCAGTTTTAAATCTTCGGACAAATAAATTTATTCATCACAAGAACAATCGGCTTTTTTCTTTTGACATGCGTGGCCCCTCTTGGATCAACCATCTCTTTAAAGATTCAAAAGGAAGAATATGGATAAGCTGCTACGACGGATTATTTATGTACGATAGGAAAAAGCTGCAGCGGTATGTTCACCTAATAAATAATCCTGAAAGTATTGTTAGCAATGATGTGAACATGGTTACTCAGGATCAAAAAGGAAGAATATGGATTATAACAGAATCCGGAGGACTTGAGTTGTACGATGAAAAAGTAAATGGATTTATTCATTATAGTGACAAATACAAACTTCCACATTCTCTTAAAGCAATTATTTTCGACAACAAAGAAAAATTATGGCTGAGTTCGAATGAAGGGTTGATGGCATTTGATCCTGTTACGGGCAAAAGTGAAAAGTACGATGTATCGGATGGTTTGCAAGGAAATTTTTTCTTCATCAAGTCCGTAATGAAAAGCCGGTCAGGAGAATTATATTTTGGAGGAACGAATGGGTTTAACATATTTTACCCCGATAGTATCAAAGCCGATGTTTCTGCTTCGCCTATCTACTTTACCGACCTTACTATTTTTGATGAACTACAAAAGCCGGACGCGCAAAACTCGGTGCTGAAAAAAGTCATTCAATTTACTGATACGCTTGTTCTGTTGTATTCACAATCCTTTTTTAGTATAGAATTTGCAGCTGTAAATTTATACTCACCTGAAAAAATACAGTATGCCTATAAACTGGAGGGGCTTCGTGATCAATGGATAAATATTCAGTCAGACAGAAAAGTATCCTTTACAAATTTAGACCCGGGAACTTACGTGTTTAAGATACGCTACACTCGTGCAGATGGCCAGCCGAAAGAAGCTGACAAAAAATTAGTTATTGTGGTATTACCACCATGGTGGAAAACAGTTTGGTTTAAAGTTCTTTTGGTGCTTTTTATTTTTGGAGTAATCGTGCTTGTGTTTTATATTCGGGTAAACGCCATTAAGAAAAGGAATACACAGCTAAAGTCGGAAGTGGCTAATCGTACACAGGAATTAACCGAAGCAAATAGTGAGCTTCTTGAGCGTAACGATAAAATTAAAATACAAAACACAAAGCTTGAAGAATTTAACCGAGAGATAACAAGACAATCTGAAAGGATCTTAAAACAGCAGCAGGAAATCCTGACACAAAATCAAGAGCTTGAAAAAACAGTAAATGAACTTACAAAACTAAATAAAACCAAAGATAAATTTTTCTCTATACTTGCTCACGATTTAAAAAACCATGTACAAGCCCTCACTGGTATTTCATCTTTATTAAAGAAAAATTTTCCTCACCTTGCAAAAGAAGCTGTTACCGAATATATTGAAAGCATCAATCAATCATCTGGAGCTATTTATCAGTTATTGGTAAATCTTCTCGATTGGGCAAGGGCACAATCAAAAAATCTTAATTATTCACCTGTGCCGATTAACGTGCAAGACCTCATCGTCAAAAATTTTTCATTGTTGGAACAACAATTTAAAATCAAGAATATTCATTTTGAATCTAAAATTAATTCGTTGCATACGCTATATGCTGATTATCCAATGGTGGATACCGTCATTCGAAATCTGCTCAGCAACAGCATTAAATTTACTCCTTCGGGTGGGAAAGTATCCGTTGAATCGGAAGAAATGGAAAGTGGAATGATCATTCGAGTTTGTGATACAGGAATTGGAATGACTGAAGAACAAATAAAAAATCTTTTTAAAATTGACAAGAATCATTTTTCAAAAGGAACAGAAGGAGAAACCGGAACAGGTCTCGGGCTTATTATCTCCAGCGAGTTCATAGAAATCAATAAAGGCTCCATGGAAATAAAGTCAGAACCGGGTAAAGGTTCTTTTTTTACTATACTCTTACCTAAAAATAATTCTTCTGTTCCACCTGCAATCCGCAAACCTGCTGAGGATACTGTTGAAATGGAATTTGAAACGGAGCTGGAACATGAAAAAATTTCGGAAGAGAAAAAATCAAAAGTTAAAGGCAAAAGAGTGCTTGTTGTTGATGATCATAAAGAAATACGTGCACATTTGCGATTATTATTATCGGGAACATTTACTGTTTATGAAGCAGAGAATGGAGACGAAGGATTAAAAGTTGCTGAACAAATACAACCGGACATTATTATTTCGGATATGGTAATGCCTGTAATGGATGGAATTCAGTTTTGTAAAGCTATAAAAAACAAAGTAAGCACTTGTCATATTCCGGTTATTATTCTTACTGGACAAACCAATGAAGAAAGTCAGCTGTCGGGATACGAAGCAGGAGCCGAAGTTTACTTAACGAAACCTGTAAACCAGAACATTCTTTTCCAAGTGATTCTGAATTTTATTCAGGATCAGGAAACTATTCGTAATAAAATATTACAATCAAACGGATTGTTTCCCGAAGAGGTGGTGATGAATAAGCTGGATGAAGAATTCTTAAATAAGATCACTGTGTTTATTGAAGAACATTATTCTGATGAAAAGCTGGATTATAAAATGATCTGTGAACACGTTGGAATGAGCAGGACAGTGCTTTACTCAAAATTCAAAACCATCACAGGGCAAGGAGTTCACGAATACATTAAAATAATAAGATTAAAGAAAAGCTTAAAATTATTATTTGAAAGAAGATTATCCGTTAGTGAGATTGCGTATGATTCAGGATTTAACAGTCCTTCCTATTTCATACGTTGTTTCTCGAAGCAA
Source organism: Bacteroidia bacterium (assembly GCA_038258655.1). Classification (GTDB taxonomy): domain Bacteria; phylum Bacteroidota; class Bacteroidia; order 2-12-FULL-35-15; family 2-12-FULL-35-15; genus 2-12-FULL-35-15. Next base: position 191 of record JBBSPS010000026.1, on the reverse strand, counting down.
TATGGAATGCCTCCCAAAGAATATCTAGCTGCGCATAAGGATTGATAAAATACATTGCTATTAAACGATAAGATGGCAGGAGGTTTACAAAAAATGACTTTGCAATTTCCTGCTTAGATAATTGTTATCAACAGCGCTAAGACAAAAAACATAACATGAAATAGCCATGTGCTGTTGCGCACAAACACCGA
>JBBSPS010000025.1:0-28142 GCA_038258655.1 Bacteroidia bacterium | reverse complement strand
TACGCAATGGCTGATGGAATTTATGAACTGTTGAAAAAAACACGAGTCGGGATAGATAGTTTTAAGGGGAAACAGGGAAACATAGACCATTTTCAATTAGATTTATTCCCAGAGTAATTTTTGAGGAAACTCCAGTAAATTGAAGATAGTACTATAAAAATCATAATAGAAAGGGTTTATGCAAAAAACGACATTTTCAAATCTTCAAATTCTGGCTTCAAGCTCAATAACCTCAAGATCTTTTATTTTATCCGCATCAATAGTAAAACGAACCATCGTTTTTACTTTATGGAAACCATGGATGCCGGCTGCACCCGGATTGATATGTAATAACTTGTATTTCTGATCAAACATCACTTTTAGAATATGAGAGTGCCCGCAAATAAATAGTTTAGGAGGGTTTTGTTTTATTTCGTTTAACGCATCCGGTGAATAACGATTGGGATAACCTCCAATATGTGTCATTAATACATCCACACCTTCACACATAAACCGTTGGTACTTAGGATGCACCTTTCGTACATCTTGCCCGTCAATATTGCCATATACCGCGATCAACGGTTTTATTTTTGAAAGTTCATCTGTAATGGAAATGGTACCAATGTCACCCGCATGCCATATTTGGTCACAGGGTTCAAAGTATTTGAAAATCTTAGGGTCTAAATAATTGTGGGTGTCGGAAAGTAATGCTATCCGTTGCATGTAGAATTGGATTTAAGCAAAGATATTATTTAATAGGTTAAATGGTTATAACATTCTGTTTCTTAACCCAACCTACATTACCGTTGGCGATCTTTATTTCCAACCAATCATTATTTTCTTGTGTGATATGCACTTTAGTTCCTTCATGCAAAATAAAAAGTTTGGTACTTTTTTCATCTGGTGAACCTGTAACTGTTAGGGATGGCAAAATAATAATTCCTTCACCGCTATTTTTACTTAGATCGCTCGTATTTTGTGCAATAAAAAAAGTGATTATTGCGGAAATTAGCAGTACGCTTCCTATAATGAACCCCGCTTGTTTTAAACGACGGGTGTTTGATGCGATGTACAATCCCAAAAATATCATCGAAGCAATTACAAGTAGGATGCAAAGTATCGACCAGTTTTTTTCGTTCATCAAATAAACCACGTCATTTTTCCATTCGGTCAAAAACAGTTGAGGAGCGGCTTCTATCTTATCTTCAATTTTTAAATTTGCTAATTTCAGGTTCGCATTAATATCCTCGTCGTGTGGGTTTAGTTTTTTTGCTCGTTCATAATTTAAAATGGATAAGCCAATGTAATTTTTTTTATAATAAGCATTCCCTAAATTAAAATAAAGTTCAGGGGCTTCAAGTCCTTTATTTAAAACACTTTCATAAAGGGTAATGGCTTTTTCATATTTGCCTTTCGCGTAAGCAGCATTAGCACTATCAAGTAAGAAATTGTTTTCATTTGCATTTATACTGAATATACAAAGCAGAAAAATGGCATGTAATCCACAACTCTTTTTACTAATTAATATTTTTTTTAACCTGTTCATTTTAAATAATTCTGAAATATCAAGCATTGCGGGCTTCGTCTTCAATTTTTGTAATGAGTTCAACAGTACTGTTATAAATACTTTGCAAATCGGCTGAAACAGCGTTTGGTGCGTAGTGCGCATACTCGCAATTATATAGTGTTGTGATTAACTGAGCAACGGTTTGTTCACTTACATTTTTTTGTTTTAATGTTATCGCAATATGATCTTTGTTTAGATCAGCAACGGGTATATTTAATTTATCGCTGATATAACCATATAATGCTTTAAAAATTTCGACATAAAATAACTCTTTGTTATTGGATTTTAAATGTTGGGCTGCAATTGATAAACGTTTCTTTGCCATTTTAGTAGCTTTTCGGCTCTTCACTGCAATGGCATCTTTATTTTGTTCGTAATGTCTTTTACGAATAAAAATAAATAAAATGAAAGCAAAGAAAGGGCATATCAATAGCACGTAGAATAGGGGAGAGCCGAAAAAGTAATTTTCCTTTGCTTGAAGATTAATAGTATTTGTTTTAATATAACGAATATCATTGCCCAATACTTTAACATCTTCCTTACTCCGTGAGCCACTGATAACCGTAGCGGAGGTTTCCTCACCTTTATCAACGTGAAGATTAAAATCAGGAGATGGAAGAGTAACATATTCTTTTTTCTCCGGATCAAAATAGCTGAAATTGACTTGGTCAATCGTATAGTCGCCTTCATGACGAGGAATAACAAGGTAATCAAAGGTTTTGTTGCCACTCACACCGGTGGCAGCTACTGTAATTTTTTCACTTGTTTTCGGATCATATGTTTCAAAATCTTCAGGGAAATTTATTTTTAAAGGATCTACCAATTTAATATTCCCTTTACCTGTTAATGTAATTGTCAGATTAACCGCCTCGTTCGCTTTTATTTTGTTTTTATTCATCTGGGCTTTAAATGAATATTCTCCTACAGCTCCGGAAAAATTAGCTGGTTTATTTGCTTCAGGCAATGGCAATACATCAATAATTAATGCTTTACTTTTCACGGAATATACTGCATCTTCATATCCACCGCCAAAAAATTGTTCAAATATATCGTGTGGCCTGTTGTTCGATTGTTTGCGCACCGCACATTCCACAGTCATTGGTTCTATTTGCAATTTTCCGCTACGTTGAGCAAATAAAAAAGTGCGTTTTAATTCCGCTACTTGGTAATTAACACCATCAACATTTTCTGTTGTTAATTGAATTTGTTGGCTACCAGCAACATCCTGCGCCCAAAAACCCGTATAATCAGGGAATTTGATATCTTGGAAACCTCTTAATTGGTAACGCGTGTAAACTTTATGTGTTACCATAATTTCTTCGCCCTGGTAAATTTTAGTTTTACTGATCGTAGTTTTTACAAATAAATTATCTCCCGCATTTTCAGTACGTTGAGCAGATGAATTTTGTGCAGGCTGATTAGGATTACCCTGAGTGCCTGCATTTGGCGCACCTTTTACAGCTTCAATAATCAATGAGTTGGATTGTACAGTGGCTCCGTTTACGGTAACGCTTGCTGGTCCGATCATAATTTTGCCTTCTTTTTTAGCGGCAAGTATGTAGGATAATGTTACGGATTGACTCATGCTCCCATTTACGATCGACATGCTGGTAGATTGATTGGGGCCGGAATACACGTTAAATTCATTTAATGCTGGCGCTTTAAAATCAGAGCCGTTATTGTTGAGTGAAAATGAAATTTGAAATGTTTCACCAACAGCAACCTTCGTTTTACTTGCGGAAGCAGTAAACTTTTGCGCCATTGCAGTATTTGCAATAGTTACGAAACAAAATAGTATGTTAATTATTTTTTTCATTCCTTGATGCCACTTTATTTGAGCAAGAAATAATTATTTTAAATAGCAAGATTTCTATCCTCGTTCAAAATGACAGTAAATGCAATATTTATAACTCATTATTTCTCTGCTACCAGTCTTTCTCAATTTTTTCTTTCACACCGTTCACTTTTCCTTTCTTCATTTTATCCTGAAGGTTTTTTTCATCATTCTGCAAAGCTTTTAATAAGCGTTTAGCGTCTTCTTTTGATATTTGCTCTTTTTCAGGTTGAGGCTTTTCTTTATCCTGTTTTTTCTCATCCTTTTTCTTATTATCGTCTTTTTTGTCTTTATCCTTTTTATCGTCCTTCTTATCTTTTTTATCCTTATTGTCTTTTTGCTGTTGTTGTTTTTGTTTCAGCATTTGTTGAGCATACGAGAGGTTGTATCGTGTCTCATCATCATTTGGATTGTTTTTTAACGCGTTTTTATATGCATCCACACTTTCCTGATATTTTTTTGATTTTAATAATGCATTTCCCAGATTATGATATGTTTTGGATAATGTATCTTTTGATGTTGCCCTGTGTGTAAGCGCCTGAAACTGATTTGCAGCATCTTCATACTTACCTTCTTTATAATACGTATTCCCTAGGTTAAAAGAACCTTTGTAAGAATTTTTATTTTCCCCTAAAGCCCGATTGTAATTTTTTTCTGCCTCTTTATAATTCTTATTTTCAAACTGTTTATTTCCTTCGATAATAAATTTTTTCTCTTGTTGGGAAAAAAGACTAGAAGAACAAACAATCAATCCAATCGTCATTACGATCGCAGCGAAGTAATCTTTATAATAAATAGATTGCTTCGGTCGTTCCTTCCTTACAATGACGTTAGTGATATGTTTGTATGATGCGTGCATTTACTTTTTTTCTCCAAAAATATTTAAGCGTTCATAAAATTTACTTTTGCGTTCCGTTAAAAAAGTATCTATCAATAAAAATATCAAAGCCCCAGCTATGAACCATTGAAACCGGTCTTCATAATCACTATACATCTTACTTTCAAATTGTTTTTTTTCTAATTTATCAATTGCTGAAAGTACATTGTTTAATCCTGCATCGGAGTTTGAAGCTCGAACATAAATTCCGCCTCCTGCTGCTGAAATTTCCTGAAGTGCCTGTTCATTCAATTTTGTTACAACCGTATTTCCTTCTTTATCTTTCTTGAAACTTTCACGTACGTTGCCTTTATAAACAGGTATAGGAGCGCCATCTGCCGAACCCATACCAATGGTATGAATAGTGATTCCTTTTGACGCAGCCGATTCGGCGGCTTTTATCGCATCATCTTCATGATTCTCACCATCTGTAATAATTATAATTGCTTTATTTTTGCCTTCATCTTTTCCAAAAGATTCCATTGCCATATCAATAGCGGCACCAATCGCAGTTCCTTGTGTCGGGATCATATCCGTATTAATACTCTCTAAAAATAATTTGGCTGCTGAATAATCTGTAGTGATAGGTAATTGAACGTATGCTTCACCGCCAAATACAACTATTCCAATTCTATCCCCTTCTAATTTGTCAATTAGTTTTGATATTGCTTGTTTTGCTTTTTCCAAACGATTAGGCTGCAAATCTTCCGCTTTCATACTATTGGAAACATCAAGGCATATCATCAGATCGGCACCCTGGCGTTTTACTTCTTCTAATTTTGTACCTACCTGTGGATTCACGATCCCTATTATTATCAGGGCAAAAGCAACTGTGAACAATATAAATTTCCATATTCGTTTTGTTTTTGATACATCAGGAAAAAGTTGTTGAATAACTGCTATGTCACCATAAGTATTCAATGCTTTTTTTCTCCAACGGATCACAAAAAAATAAATAATAATAAACACAGGGATTAGGCCCAATGCGTAGATGTAATATTTATTTTCTAATTGAAACATTTTCTGGATAACGAATCTATACTAATTTACGAATCTGTGTTTGTTATATATCAATTGCTAAATTGCCTACTGAGTTATGGAATACTTTTAAATGTCGTGTTTTTAAATAAAAATTCTAACAATAATAATAATGCCGCTACAATTGCAAATGGTAAAAAATGTTCCGCTTTATTGGTAAAATTTTTTTCTTCAAAAATTGTTTTTTCTAGACGATCGATCTCTTTATATATGTCTTTTAACTTTTCATTATCAGTTGCGCGGAAATATTTTCCTCCGGTCATGCTAGCAATTTCACCAAGTGATTTTTCATCAATGTTCACATCCACATAACCATATTGGTAGGAACCGTCAGGATATATAGCAACAGGAGCAAGAGCTTTACCCATTGTCCCAACACCGATTGTATAAACCCGAACACTAAATGCTTTCGCTATTTCAGCTGCGGTAAGCGGTGCCACCGACCCTTGATTGTTTACTCCATCTGTTAATAAAATTACCACTTTGCTTTTTGCTTTGCTATCTTTCACTCTCGCAACTGCCGTGGCTAAACCATTACCGATGGCTGTTCCATCTTTAACCATTCCGGTACGTATGCCGGAAAATAAATTTTTAATTACAGCATGATCTGTTGTTAAAGGGCATTGGGTAAAACTTTCGCCGCTAAAAATCACTAACCCTATTCTGTCATTCGGCCGACTGTCAATAAAATCCATCGCTACGTCTTTAGCCGCTTCCAAGCGGTTGGGTTTAAAATCTTTTGCCAACATACTTCCTGAAATATCCAATGACATTACAATATCAATTCCTTCTGTTTTCACATCTTTCCAACTGGATCGTGACTGAGGACGAGCTAAAACAACTATTAATAAAGCGATTGCAAGCATTCGTAAAATGATCAAACTATGAAGGGAATATTGTTTGAATGATGGCTTGATATCATCAAGTCCGGTCATGGAAGATATTTTCAACTCAGCATGGTACTTTTTATTTTTCCAGATATACCATGCAATGATTACCGGTATGATCAGTAATGACCATAACAATTCTTTATTTGCAAAAGTTATATCGTTAAAAAAATCGAACATTATAATTGATATAAATTATTGTATTTATTTTTACAACTAAGACACTAAGCTCATTAAGTTTCACTAAGAATAAGTTGCTTACTGCCTATTGTCTTTTTTCTTTTTTCCTTCTTCTTCCTCTTCCCGTTTTGTTCCGTGTACAAAATCATAACTATTTGTTATGCTTAATTCATTTTCATTAGGTAAAGGCTGTTCTTTTGCGAACTTAACGAGATCAGCCAGTATCAATACTTGTTTTAATTTGCTTCTGCTTTCTTCATCAATGGCTACATTACGGAATCCAAAAAGTATCTCATCGGTAGTTTGTTCCAATGCCTGAATTTTAAAACGGCTTTCAATGTATTCCCTTAAAATATCGCTTAACGTACTGTGATATTGTTTTAATTTGCCTTCCTGCCAAAGGTTTTCACTCTTTAGTTTTTCGAGTTTTTCTAACGCGATAATATGAGCAGGGATTTTTGGTGCATTTATTTCAATAACAGGTTTTGGTTTGTTTTTATATTTTCTGATAAAATAAATAATAATAATAAGTACAAGAATTGCCGCAAGTCCTCCATAAATCCAATAAATGTGATCTTTCAACCAATCTATCAATGTGTAATTTTCGGAATAAATTTCTTTGATATCTTTTATTGCCTGCGTTGTATCAACTGCAATTGTATTTACCTGTAACAATAAAGGTTCCGTATAAATGCCATTGGTATCACCATCCACAATAAATTTAAACGGTGGTATTGCCCAATACCCTGAATCGAATGAAGTAATTAAAAGTGTTTTTCGTTGAACAAATTGAAACGGATTGGTTGTATCAGGAATGATGGTATCAATTTTAGACTGGCTTACTATTTCTACTTCCTTACGAATGGTATCGGTAATTGCGGGCCATTGTATCTTTATATGCTTTCCATTGTCAACTTTGTACTCTATGCTTAGTTGAAGTTTAATCTGTTGTCCGATCTGAATGACACTGCTGTCAAATTTAGCGGTTGCTTTTATTTCCTGCGCCGATGAAGAAAACGAAAATAGGAGCAGAGCAAATAAATTACTTGCAATTAATTGTATTCTATATTTCAATTTTATTTTTTTCACCGCAAAGGCGCAGAGGCGCAAATTTTTTTTTTCTTGATACCTAATACTTTGTACTTAATACTTGTTATCTTCTTTTAAATAAATTCATTAATGGTTGTATGTATGATTCTGATGTATTTATGCTTGTTGCGTCAACACCACTTTTGTTAAATATTTCTTTTAAAGATCCTTCACGTTCCTTTGCAGTAACAGCAAAATGTGTACGAACATTTTTATCAGACGTATCGATCCATTTTAAATTACCTGTTTCAGCATCCCTCACTTTTAATAACCCGAGGTCAGGTAATTCCTGCTCGCGTTTATCATAAATGCGAAGCGCAACCAAATCATGTTTTTTATTAGTAATTTTTAATGCATCTGTAAAATTAGTAGCTATAAAATCAGAGATCACAAATGCGATGCTTCGTTTTTTTATTACGCTGGATAGATAACGCAAAGCCATTTGTATGTCCGTTTTTTTGTGCTCTGGTTTGAATTCTATCAAATCACGAATGATACGAAGTACATGAGTTTTTCCTTTTTTGGGAGGAATAAATTTTTCAATTTTATCAGTAAAAAATATCACTCCTATCTTATCATTATTCTGGATTGTAGAAAATGCAAGTACAGCACATAACTCAGTAATAAGGTCTTGTTTTAATTGTTTTTGTGTTCCGAATTCACCAGATGCACTAACGTCAACTAACAGCATCACTGTCATCTCACGTTCTTCTTCAAATACTTTTACATAAGGATTATTAAAACGAGCTGTAACATTCCAGTCAATAGAACGAATATCATCACCCGGTTGATATTCACGCACTTCGCTGAATGTCATACCACGGCCTTTAAACGCGCTATGGTACTCCCCCGAAAATAATTGGTTGGAGAGCCCACGTGTTTTAATTTCTATTTTCCTGACTTTTTTAAGGAGTTCACTCGTTTCCATATTAAGGAACTTCTATGGTATTAAGGATTTCATTAATGATCATTTCAGATGTAATATTTTCTGCCTCTGCTTCATAGGTCAATCCAATTCGGTGACGTAACACATCATTACAAACAGCTCGAATATCTTCCGGTATCACATAACCTCTGCGTTTGATGAATGCATAAGCTTTTGCAGCCATCGCCAAATTAATACTTGCACGTGGTGACCCTCCGAAGCTAATCAGCCCTACAAATTTGTTTAGTTTGTATTCTGCAGGAAAACGTGTCGCAAACACAATATCAATAATATATTTTTCGATCTTCTCATCCATATAAACATCCTTCACCAGCTTACGGGCATTCAAAATATCTTCGGGATGCAATACAGCATTTACAGTTGGATATTCACTCGCTAAATTCTGACGGATAATCTTGCGTTCATCTTCTTTACTTGGGTAACCAACAACGAGCTTTAACATAAAACGGTCAACTTGCGCTTCAGGCAATGGATAGGTACCTTCCTGCTCAATAGGATTTTGTGTTGCAAGAACCAAAAATGGATTAGGCAACTTAAAAGTCTGGTCACCAATTGTTACTTGTTTTTCCTGCATCGCTTCAAGCAAGGCACTTTGCACTTTTGCCGGAGCACGATTGATCTCATCCGCTAAAATAAAATTGGCGAAAATAGGTCCTTGACGAACAGTGAATTCTTCGCGCTTCTGATTATAGATCATTGTACCAATTAAATCGGCAGGTAACAGATCAGGTGTAAATTGAATACGGCTGAAATTAGCATGAATAGTGTTTGCCAATGATTTAATGGCCAATGTTTTTGCTAAGCCAGGAACACCTTCTAGCAGTATGTGTCCGTTGGATAATAAGCCGATCAAAAGCCGTTCAACCATGTATTTTTGTCCCACAATTACTTTATCCATTTCCATGGTAAGTATGTCAACAAATGCGCTGTCACGCTGAATACGTTCGTTTAGTTCTTTAATGTCAGTCATAGTTTTTTGTTTTTTAAAAAGAGTATTCTGTTAGCATTTTATGGATGAGGCAAAAATAACACAAACTACTGTTAACAATAGTTGCACGTTGTTAAAAGTTGTTAAAGAGATTATTGAATGTACGTACATTAAAAGTTATCTTTGTGATTATTTTTTAAGATGACCCGCTACTTTATACAATTATCATACGATGGAACTGCTTATCACGGTTGGCAGATTCAGGAAAATACAATTGATACAATTCAGCAGGTATTGAATGAAATGCTTTCAAGATTATTGAATGAGCCAACTTTTGTAACAGGGTGCGGTCGTACGGATACAGGTGTTCATGCTTCGGAATACTTTGCTCATTTTGATTCTTCAAAAGATTTAATTGAAGAGGAGAGTAAATGGATATTCAAATTTAATTACGCATTGCCGAAGGATATCGCTATCCAAAAAATAATTCCTGTTCATGAAAAAGCGAATGCGCGTTTTGATGCAATAGCACGAACATATCAATACATTATTACCAGAGTTAAAAATCCATTTAGGGAAAATAAAGCATGTTTTTTATATGGCGATCTCAATATAGAAGAGATGAACAAAGCCGCGAAGATATTATTTGACCATATTGATTTTTCAGCATTTGCGAAAAGCAATACACAGAATGCTACCAATAATTGTAAAATAATTAAAGCGGAATGGAAGGAAGAAAATGATCTGCTTATTTTTACAATTACGGCGGATAGGTTTTTACGCAACATGGTGAGGGCAATTGTAGGAACGCATTTGGATATTGGTAAAGGTAAATTGACAATCGATGAATATAAAAAAGTGATAGAAAGTAAAACCCGTTCCAATGCCGGATTATCAGCGCATGCATGTGGTTTGTATTTAATAAAGGTGGAGTATCCAAAAGAATTGATCAACGAATAACGAATCTTAGTGAACGTAGTGTCTTAGTGGTAAGAAAATGTCAGGAAATAAAAATAAAATAACAGGTAAAACAGTTGATGTATTAATTCTCAAAAGAATATTTGCATATACAAAACCGTATAAGAAAAACTTTGCATTGGCTGTATGCACAACTATTACACTTGCTTTCCTTTCACCGATACGTCCGATACTAATTCAGTATACATTTGACCATTATGTAGTGAAATCAAATTCAACAATGTTGTTGTATATGACAATGGCATTGATTGTTTTATTGATGTTGGAAGCGTTTATGCAATTTGCCGATTCCTTCCTGACAAACCGCCTGGGGCAAAATATTATCAAGGACCTGCGTACACAAGTGTATAAACACATCCTTAATTTACGTTTAAAATATTATGACAACACACCTATTGGAACTCTTGTAACTCGAGCAGTATCGGATATTGAAGTGATCGCTGATATTTTTTCAGAAGGTTTAATTGTGATCATTGGTGATCTGTTAAAGTTAGCGGTTATTTTATGTGTGATGTTATTTATAAATTTCAAACTCACATTTATTATTCTTACTCCAATTCCAATTTTATTATTCGCGACTTATATTTTTAAACGGTCGGTAAGCGCTTCATTTAATGATGTGAGAACCCAAGTGGCTCGCCTTAATGCATTTGTGCAGGAACATATCACAGGAATGAACATTGTGCAAATATTTAACCGTGAAAAAGCGGAGATGGAAAAATTTGATGCCATCAATGCCAAGCATCGTGACGCAAACATTCGTTCTATCATGGCGTATTCTATTTTCTTTCCGATTGTGGAAATTCTTTCTTCCGCTTCATTAGGGTTATTGATATGGTGGGGTGGGAGAGGGATATTAAAAGATACAACAACAGTAGGGCAGTTGGTGGAATTTATTATGTTCCTCAATATGATGTTTCGTCCGATACGACAATTAGCTGATCGTTTTAATACCTTGCAGATGGGAGTTGTATCGTCTGAGCGAGTGTTTAAAGTATTAGATACAAAGGAAATTATTGAAAACAAAGGAAATAAAAAAGCGGAAAGCATTAAAGGAAGCATAGAATTTAAAAATGTTTGGTTTGCATACAATGAGGAAGAATGGATATTGAAAGACATTTCATTTTCCGTAAAGCAAGGCGAAACAATTGCATTGGTGGGCGCTACAGGTGCCGGTAAATCATCCATCATCAATTTACTGAACCGCTTTTATGAATACAATAAAGGAAGTATTTGCATAGATTTCATTGATATTCGTGATTATGCGCTGACATCATTGCGAAAAAACATTGGTGTGGTGTTGCAGGATGTTTTTTTATTTTCTGATACATTGGCAAATAATATTTCATTGAACAATCAGGAAATTACTAAAGAACAAATTGTTGAAGCTGCTAAAATTGTTGGCGCTCATACATTTATAAGTAAACTCCCGCATGACTATGATTACAATGCCATGGAACGGGGCGCTATGCTTTCTGTAGGGCAGCGGCAACTTATTTCATTCATACGTGCGTATGTGTATGACCCTAAAATTTTGATCCTTGATGAAGCCACTTCTTCCATTGATACTGAATCAGAAAAGTTAATACAACATGCTATTGATGTGCTTACAAAAGACCGTACATCTATTATTATTGCGCATCGTTTAGCGACCATTCAAAAAGCTGATAAAATTATTGTAATGGATAAAGGGGAGATCATTGAAGTGGGTAATCACCAGGAACTACTTAAGAAAAATGGGCAATACAAACGTTTGTTTGAGCTTCAGTTTAAGGAAGATGTAGCTGTTTAATAAATAGCTTTCATAGTAAAAAATACTTTTAACAAAAATGTATATTTTTAAATAATTAATGGCGAAGAAAAAAAATATAAAGTAAAAATAAAATTACCATCGGTAAATGACCCCTTGGCTATTTATCGTACGAATGGAATACATATCTTCAAGGTTTTATCAAAAAAGTACGAGGGATTATAATAAATTTAAACAACCCCTTTCTTCTCACACTTAATTCCTAATTTCGTTTCTAAGAAAATCAAATCGTATGCTCGCAGAAATTATTACAATTGGTGATGAAATTTTAATCGGACAAATTGTTGATACCAATTCCGCTTTTATAGCAACAATGCTTAATCTGAATGGAATAACTGTAAAACAAATCTCTTCTGTTTCTGATAATCGTGAACATATTATAAAGGCCTTGGATGAAGCAAAAGAACGTGCTGACCTTATTTTGATCACCGGTGGGTTGGGCCCAACCAAAGACGATATCACAAAAAAAACATTGTGCGATTATTTTAAAACCACCATGCGTTTTGATGAAAAAGCCTACCAGGATGTTGTGAATTTATTCGCGGCTTATGGAAAAGAGGTAACTCCGGTTAATCGTAAACAAGCGGAAGTGCCTGAAATATGTAGTGTTATCAGAAATCATAACGGTACAGCACCCGGAATGTGGTTTGATGTAAATGGTAAAGTTTTTGTTTCCATGCCCGGAGTTCCTTATGAAATGAAGGCGATGATGCAGGAGCAGGTAATTCCTAAAATAAAAACACAATTTAAACTTCCTGCCATATTTCATAAAACAGTTCTTACGCAAGGAATAGGGGAGTCATATTTATCAGAGATGATTTCCGATTGGGAAGACAGTTTAGCAAAAGATACTATTAAGTTAGCGTATTTACCTTCACCCGGAATGGTCCGTTTACGGCTAAGTACAATAGGAAATGATATAAAAAAATTAACAGTAACAGTTGATAAAAAAATAGAAGAACTAAAAACAATCATAGCTGAATACATTTATGGTTATGAAACCTATGGTGAAGAAAAAGAATCCTTAGAACAAATGGTTGGTAGATTATTAAAAGATAAAAAGAAAACTCTTTCTACCGCCGAAAGCTGCACAGGTGGTTATATTTCTCACCTTATCACAAAAGTAGCGGGCAGTTCAGATTATTATATCGGTTCTGTTATTTCATATTCATACGGAATAAAAGAATCTGAATTAGGTGTTTCAAAACAAGTGTTGGAAATACAGGGAGCTGTTAGCCAGCCGGTAGTGGAAGAAATGGCAAAAGCCATCCGCGAAAAATACAAAACCGATTATTCCATTTCAGCATCAGGTATCGCAGGCCCAAGTGGAGGAACAGATGAAAAACCTGTTGGCACTGTTTGGATTGCAATAGCTACTCCTAATAAAATTATCTCCGAAAAGTTTCTATTTGGCAATGACCGATTACGAAATATTCAAAAAACAGCTCATGCTGCTTTGAATATGTTGAGGAAAGAGTTGGAGTAGGTTTATTTAAATTTAGAACGTCATTGCGATGGAGTTTTTACGACTGAAGCAATCTCTCTCAATAAAAAATTGCCTCCTTTCTTTTTTTTGAAACCCTTCGACAAGCTTAGGACAGGCCTCAAAAACAAAAATTTAAGAACAAACGATCGCTACACACATGCGACACGGCTTAGCCTGTCCAGAGCTTGTCGAAGGACGTTTGTTCATGCCCTACGCGCGATTTCATAATGTTATTTTCACTTCAAATAAGAAGTAGCGAAATACTTGCTCGATGGAGTAATTTATTTCTTTGTTTGCAGAATTACAAATTCTGCTGTGTTCCGGGCGGCAATGCAATTGCCCGCTCAACAGCTCCGTTATTTTATTTATTGTTGACAATGAACATTCCGCTTAGCGGGAGGAGTTGGAGTAGTTGATTCATTGAAAGCAAGTAGTATCGAAATAGTTATTCTTAGTTTTTCATATTAAATTCTATTTCAATGCAATAGAAAGGAACACTGTTCTTGTCTGTCGCATCTCGACCTTGTTCGTATAACATAATCTTTATTGTTTGAGGATAAGGTTGCTTTTCAAATTCGTATTCACAACCATAAATATGTTATGATGTTTGATCATTTGAATTAAGCATTACTGTTTGATCTTTCCTCTTGTATTATTTTAATTTTTTTTGCGTGCCAATAAAAAATTCTGTACCCTTTTCGATTTTGTCTAAATGTTTTTTAATTTCTTTATATTCGTTATAAATTAAGTTCAGGTACTCTTCAGATTTGTGTGTTACGTTTGCATAATGATAAAATAAATAATTATTTAAAATTAAAACTATGAAAAAGAAACTACTATTTTTAGTATTGTCAGGATTAACTTTCCAATTAAGTGCTACGATTAGCCAAATCAGATGGGGCAGTAGTAATACTCCTTTAACTGGATTAACAATTACTTGGAGTAATACAGGAACTCAAGATTCAATTGATTGGGGATACACCACCGCCTACGAAAAACCCTCTGCTGCTGGTATAAAAAGAGCAGGCTACTCAACAGCATCCTATTTTAAATTTGTTTTTCCCGGTACAGTAACGGCAAATACAACACTATACTATAAACTATTTGATTCAAATACAAAAACTTGGATTCCACAAAAAACATTCGTAACCGCTAAGGCCGAAAATGCGGTAAAATTTTCTTTTTCTGCTTTAGGAGATTGTAGAGATGATATGGCCATGTTAACTAAAGTTTCTAATTTAGTTGTTTCTAAAAAGCCCGATTTGGTTTTATTTAGTGGTGATTTAACTCTTTCTGGTAATAATGCCAATCAGTATGACGCATTTTTTACGGCAGCATCTAACTTTTTAGCAAATTCAGTGGTATATCATGCTCAAGGAAATCATGATGCTGGAAGTACTCCTTGGTTTACAAATATGTTTGATTTGCCAGTAACCTCTGGATCCAATTTATATAGTGCTGTAAAGTATGGTAATGCTATATTTATTAATTTAAATTCCGAAAACCCCTCAGGCCAAACAGCTTGGTTGCAAACAACGTTGGCTGCTGCGGCTGCCGACCCCTCAATTATGTGGAAAGTAATCTCTTTTCATAAACCATTTTTTAATATAGGTTTACATGCAGGAGATATGAATGCTTATCGCTCGACTTGGTGGAAAGCTTTTGATGATTATGGTGTGGATTTAATTCTTAACGGACATGATCATAATTATCAAAGATCTAAACCCGTTAATTTAAAAGTAAGTACCACTACTCCAGTTGCAAAATATGGAAGTGGAGTAGGAGAAGGGAGATGTCAGATTATTTGTGGTGGGGCAGGGGCTGGTCTTTATGCTGTTGGTTCCGGTGCAGATTCTTGGACGGTGAATACCAAAAATTCAATCAATAATTTTGTTAATTGTGTAGTTGATAATTGCACCATGGTAATTACTGCTTATACCAGTACCGGTTCTGTTCTTGAAACCTTTACGCTTGATAAAACAACATCTTCTTTATGCACAGCAACTGGTATTGTTAGTAAAGATTTATCAGAAAAATTTAATCCTATTAGTGTATACCCTAATCCTACTTCAACTATTTTTACATTAAATTATTCATCTGAATTAATCGGCGAGGGAATCATTAAAATTTATGATTTTAATGGGAAAGAAGTTGCTTCAGAAAAAATTATCAAATCTAAAACCGAATTCGAATACAAACATGATATGTCACAGTTTGCAAAAGGAGTATATACTGTATCATTAATGATAGGTGGACAAAGAGATAATGCTCTTTTAATTAAAGAATAATAGTATTATAAAATGAAAGCCACCGCCAATTTTTATTAATACTTTTATTAATAAAAGCATGATTATTTTTAGTTTAATCTAGTGAATTCCTCGAGGCTCTGCTTCGAGGTTATTTATTACCCATTTTAAAAAGCGAATAATGACTAAAGAAAATAAAATTCAATTAGCACTTCGGTTTGGCGTTTTTGGAACTTTTATTGGACACGGGTGGAATGCTTTCCTTATTAATCCTGCTTGGATTCCTTTACTTACATCATTAGGGCTTTCAAATGAAACTGCACTTGTTTTATTACCTATGATTGGTGTTTTAGATATGATAGTTGCATTAATAGTTTTATTTAAACCCATTAAATTAGTTTTAATTTGGGCTATGACTTGGGCTTTTTTAGCCTCATTGAGTAGGTTAACAGCAGGTCAACCCATGGGTGAATTTGTTGAACGTATCGCTTTATGGATTTGCCCACTTTCCTTATTAATATTGAATGGATTTCCTAAAAAAACAAAGGATTTTTTTTTAATTTAAATTTTATGTATACCCCCATTGAATTTTGTGTATAATCCTAACTATAATTATTTTTGTGTTTCTTGAATTACAAATTCTGCTGTGTTCCGAGCGGCAATACAATTGACCGCTCAACGGCTCTGTAATTTTATTTATTGTTGATGATGAATATGCCGCTTAGCGGGGGACATTATTTTGTCTTGTTTAATTTAACTAATATTTTCTTGCCGTCATTTATAAATCCTTTTATCCAGACTTTTTGATAACTGTATAGGATTGATTCGTAATTTTCATTTTTTAATCTGTTTAGAAGCTCTACAGTAAATTTTACTTGATACGCAATATGCCCTTTTATGATATTTTCAAATGGTAGTGGTTTCATTTTTCTATACAAAAAAAAATTATAACTAAATAGTTTGTCGCCATTGGTTTCTGCATCGGTTTGGAATCCAAATGCATCACAAATTTCTTTTAAATGGTCGAGCTTAAAAATCGGCAAAAGTATGTTTGGGTAGAAATAAGTTGCCAATCTAATTGGCACAGTTTCTTTATAAGATGGAATATCAAAATCAAATATCCCATTACAGAATTCCTTTAAAATTTTCTCGTCTTGAAAATTCCAAGGTTGAAGCCCAATCATTTCGGGAAAAATGTAATTTATAACTTTCTCAAAATCGGTATGGAGAAAAGCTGCTTGGAAATGAGATTCACGAAGTCCTGTACCAGCGAGTTGACTCTCGTATCCATATATAAAGTCATAGAATAAGGTTTGTTTCCGTAAGGGATGCCCTTCGGACACATAAAATATTTCAGAATTGTAGCCTTCTTTTAGTTTCTTTTTGGTTTCTTCTCTTAATTTATTAGCCTCAAATTCTAATCGAAGAGTTTTAGAATGGTCTTTATTCTGATTGAAAATTGTCTCTATTATATCTTGAATATCTATGTCTAAAACCGGAATTTCTTGAGTGATTATTGATTTAGATGGCTTTTTATAATAGTTATCTCTTTTCTTAAGCAGTTCGTATTTCCCTAAATTAGAATTGATGAGTTCATACGTAATAGTATTGTCTTTACAATTATTCCAAATTTCAACAAAAAACCCTTCACATTTCTCAGTATTTTCTTCATCAACTTTAATTGTCAGCTCAATATTATCCTCAAAACCTCCTTTTGTAAAATTTGAAGAAGTTACATATGCTTCATTGTCTGCGATGTATAATTTAAGATGAATTGTATTATCAAATCTAATTTCAAAACCAAAATCGAGCAGCGCTTTAAGTGTAGGTAAATCAAATGAGTTAATATATGAATTATCAAAACGTGTAATAATTTTCTTATCACCTATATTCTGAGTGTTTTTCGTATTAATAATTGATTTCACAAACCCTGAAATGAAAGGCACGGCAATGTTTATACGCCTTGTACAGTTGTCAATTGAAATTTTTACAGAATTCGTTATTGGGTTTTTTAATACTAATTCATTCATTGGTCCGATTTGTTTTGCCTTGCACTTAACATCCCGATATATGTAACTGGTTTCACATATATCACTATTAGCTGAAGTAAATGTAATGAATTCCCCCTCTTAATTCCTTACCTTTGCATTTCCAATGAAATTCAAATTAATATCCGATTTTCAACCTACAGGTGATCAGCCAACAGCCATTAAACAATTGGTAGAAGGCGTTAATGGTAATTTACCTGCGCAAACTTTATTGGGAGTTACCGGTTCCGGAAAAACATTTACAATTGCGAATGTAATTGAGCAAACACAAAAACCAACACTTGTTTTAAGTCATAACAAAACATTGGCAGCACAGTTGTATGGGGAGTTCAAACAATTCTTCCCCAATAATGCCGTTGAATATTTTGTAAGTTATTATGATTATTATCAGCCGGAAGCCTTTATCCCTAGTTCAAATACATATATAGAAAAAGATCTTTCCATCAACGATGAAATTGAAAAATTACGTTTGAGTACTACTTCCGCATTGTTATCGGGTAGGAGGGATGTGATTGTTGTTTCGTCGGTTTCCTGTATTTATGGTATTGGTAACCCTGTTGAGTTTCGCAAGAATGTATTCAGTATCAAAAAAGGACAGATCATCAGCCGTAATAAATTTTTACACCGTTTGGTGGAAAGCCTTTACTCACGAACAACAGAAGATTTTTTACGTGGAAATTTCCGTGTAAAAGGGGATACAGTGGATATTAACTTAGCGTATGCTGATTACTCGTTGCGTGTAGCGTTTTGGGATGAGGAAATAGAGGAGATAGAATATTTTGAAACAAGCACCGGTAAAAGCATAGAGAAATTGAATGATGTAATTATTTATCCCGCGAATATATTTGTTACCAGTCCCGAAACGATGAAAGGCGCTATTCATCAGATTCAGGATGATATGGTAAAACAAGTTGATTATTTTAAAGAGATCGGAAAACACTTGGAAGCAAAACGCCTTGAGGACCGTGTTACGTATGATATGGAAATGATGCGGGAATTAGGATATTGCTCAGGCATCGAAAATTATTCTCGTTATTTTGATAATCGGCTGCCGGGCTCACGCCCGTTCTGTTTACTGGATTATTTCCCTGATGATTTTTTAATGGTCGTGGATGAAAGTCATGTTACACTCCCGCAAATACGAGCCATGTATGGCGGCGACCGTTCACGAAAAGTAAACCTTGTCGATTTTGGTTTTCGTTTGCCGGCCGCGATGGATAATCGTCCTTTGAAATATGAAGAGTTTGAAACGCTTATCAATCAGATTATCTACGTAAGTGCGACACCCTCAGAATATGAATTACAACGATCAGAAGGCATTATTGCTGAACAGGTAATTCGTCCTACAGGATTATTAGACC
This sequence comes from Bacteroidia bacterium, assembly GCA_038258655.1. GTDB lineage: Bacteria > Bacteroidota > Bacteroidia > 2-12-FULL-35-15 > 2-12-FULL-35-15 > 2-12-FULL-35-15. The sequence continues at coordinate 8,888 of JBBSPS010000025.1, read as the reverse complement.
CGATCATTGAAGTACGACCGAGTGTAAATCAAATTGATGATCTGCTTGAAGAAATAGATAAAGTGACCAAGCGGGATGAACGTATATTGGTGACTACACTTACTAAACGTATGTCGGAAGAATTACAAAAATACATGCTCAACATTGGTATTCGTTGCCGGTATATTCACTCTGATGTGGAAACACTGGAACGTGTACAAATTATGCGCGACTTACGCTTGGGAGTTTTTGATGTATTGATCGGAATTAATTTATTGCGTGAAGGATTGGATCTTCCGGAAGTTTCGTTGGTTGCAATTTTGGATGCGGATAAAGAAGGTTTTTTACGTTCCGATCGTGCATTAACACAAACAGCAGGGCGTGCAGCACGTAACGTCAATGGCAGAGTAATTATGTATGCTGATAAAATTACCGGTTCCATGCAACGAACTATTGATGAAACGGAGCGCAGACGTAAAAAACAAATCGCCTACAACTATGATCACGATCTTGTTCCAACAGCATTGAATAAATCAAAAGCCTCTATTATGGGTCAAACAACAGTTATTGTTGATGCAAAAGGCAAGTTGGCTCGCTCTTATATTGAGAGTGAAGAAATAAATTATGCTGCTGATCCTGTTGTTCAATACATGAGTAAAGAAGAATTGCAAAAAGCAATTAACCTTACTCGTAAAGCAATGGATAAAGCAGCGAAAGAATTTGATTTCGCGGAAGCAGCAAGATTAAGAGATGAAATGTTTGCGTTAGAGAAATTATTTGGGAGTAAATGATGGAACGCAGATGACATAGATTGTTATGATATAATATGATTTTAAAAATTTTGAATATTTATTAATGTCTGTGTAGATCATATTTATCAGCGTCATCAGCGATCCATAATAGTTAAAATATTTAGTGTGCAAATAACATTTTTAGGAACAGGAACATCACAAGGAGTACCACTTATCGGTTGTACTTGCAAGGTCTGTCAATCAACCGATCCAAGGGATAATCGATTGCGCACCTCTATTCTTGTCGAAGAAAAAGGAAAAATATTTGTGATTGATACAGGGCCCGATTTTCGACAACAGATGTTACGTGAAAATGTAAAAAAAATGGATGCTGTAATATTTACCCATGAGCATAAAGATCATACGGCAGGGTTTGATGATATAAGAGCCTTTAATTTTATTCAAAAGAAAAAGATGGATGTATATGCCAGTTTGCGTGTACAAGAAGCCATAAAACGAGAATTTGCATATATATTCTCTGATTTTAAATACCCCGGAATACCGGAAATCAATTTATTGACGATTGACAATAAACCATTTACAGCAAATAATGTTGAGTTTATTCCTATAGAAGTATTGCATTATAAACTACCCGTATTTGGATTTAGGATTGGAGACTTTACATACGTAACCGATGCAAACTATATTTCAGATAAAGAAAAAGAGAAAATAAAAGGATCTAAGGTATTGGTTTTAAATGCTTTAAGGAAAGAAGAACATGTTTCTCATTTTACATTTGAGCAAGCCATTGAATTGAGCAAAGAATTAAATATAGAACAAACATACTTTACACATATCAGTCATCAACTGGGGCTACACGCTGAAATAGAACAAGAACTCCCTCCAACTATTCAATTAGCTTTTGATGGATTAAAGATTCAATTATAGTCCAAACGGTCAACATTCAACAACAAAGAAAATAGTTGCTTTTGTTTTTTTTTTCATTTACTTTAGTATTGCCTTATAGCACAGTTAAACCACTTTAAAATTATATATTGAGAATACTCAAGTTTTACAAACCTGAATTGCGGGATAACCATATCTAACGTTCGTTTTACAAACAAATTGTTTGTAATCCCAAGTTGGTTTGATACGCATAAGAATAGCTTTTTATACCTGATAGCCTCCTAATAATGCAAGATGATTTAATTTGAAAACAAATTATTACATTATACTTTTAACATAAATAAAAAAACCTACTATGAAAAAAACTACTATACTCAAAAATGGTTTGATTTGTTTGTCGATGTTGTTTTTTGCATCCACATTCGCACAACAAAATCTAAACAGTCTATTTGAAATGATGGATGATCAAACTGTAAATTTTAATGATGTTCAAAAATATGCAGAAGACTATTTTAAAATAAATGGAATAGAAAAAGAAGGAGAAGAAGAAGGAAGCGGTTATGAACAATACAAGCGCTGGGAAGCAGAAATGAAATATCATGTGGATCAAAATGGGAACCGTGATAATTTTCGAACGTACAGTGAACAATACAAAAAATTTCAACAAACATACGGAAACACGCAACGTAGTGCTGTTGCAATATGGGAAGATATGGGACCAACCTATTGGAACAGAACAGCCAGTTGGGCTCCTGGCTTAGGTAGAGTAGATTGTATTGCCGTAGACCCTAATAATAAGAACAATGTATACATTGGTTCGCCTGAAGGTGGATGTTGGAAAACCACAAATGGAGGAAGCAATTGGGTTTCGCTTACGGATGGCTTGGTTTATATGAGAATAGGTGCTGTGGCTGTTAATCCTAATGATTTTAAGACTGTTTATATTGGCACTACTGGCTCAGGAATGTTAAAATCAATTGATGGAGGAAATACACTTACACAAATAAATACAGGATATTCCACAGGCGGAACTGTTAGAAAAATAATAGTTGATCCCTCAAATACGCAAATAGTTATTATAGCTACCAGTGCTGGTATATATCGATCAACCAATGGAGGCAATAACTGGACAAAAGTATTAAGTACTTCAATGTACGATTTAGAGTTTAAGCCAGGCTCATCATCTACTGTTTATGCTAGTGGAAACGCATTCTACAAATCAATAGATAACGGAGCTACATTTACAACACTTACCAATAGCATCACAAGAAACGATGCATTGCGAATTGCTGTAACTCCTGCAAACCCGAATGTGGTATATGGCGTACAATGTAATGGAAATGTATTTGGTTCGTTTTTTAAATCTACTAATTCTGGTGCTAGTTTTACTGAAACAGTAACAGGGAATCCTGCTAACGGAACAAATTATTTTGGATATTCAACAGCGGGTACTGATAATTCGGGGCAAGGATCCTATAATCTTTGTATTGCAGCATCTCCAACTGATGTAAATGAAGTACACATTGGTGGAATAATAACTTGGAAAACTACAAACGGTGGAAATAGTTTTGTTGCCACTAGCGCTTGGACTTATCCTAACAATATAGGATACACCCATTGTGATATGCATGAATTATTATACATTGATAATACCTTATTTGTTGGTAGCGATGGCGGTTTTTCTATGTCAACTGATAAAGGAGATAATTTTATTAATCTTTCGAATGGATTAGGGATACGAATGTTTTATAGATTGGGTTGTTCAAAGACGGATCCTAATATGGTAGCTGCTGGTGCACAGGACAATGGAGGTAGTATTCTAAAATCAACAGGATGGATTGATTGGCTTGGTGCCGATGGGATGGAAGCGGCTATTAACCCACTTAATTCCAATATAGTAATTGGAAGTTCGCAAGCAGGATCATTGTACAAAACAACCAACGCTGGTTCTTCTTATTCAGGCATAACATCTCCAGAAACAGATGGAGCATGGACAACTCCTTTTCTTATTGATGGAAACAACTCAACAACCTCTTCTACTACAATAATTGCAGGCTACGCACAGATATATAAATCAACCAATACAGGTGGCTCTTGGACTAAAATTTCTAATTTTTCGGGAACATCTTTTTTTGCATATCTGGCATTAGCCCCTTCTAACTCTAACTATATATATGCAGCAAGAGGCACTTCACTTTATATGACCAGTAATGGAGGCAACAGTTGGACGGATATATCTGCCGGACTGGGTGGCGCTACAATAAATGGAATAAGTGTACACAATAGTGATCCTAAAAAAGTAGTTGTTGCGGTAAGTGGTTCAAAAATTTATGCATCAATTGATGGTGGAGCAAATTGGGCAAATTATACAGTTAATTTACCTGCAATTGGAGCTCGATGCATTACCTACGAAAATGGACCAGATGAAGGAATGTATGTAGGTACAAACGCTGGAATATATTATAGCAATAACAAGATGGCAAATTGGATGTTGTATGGAACAGGTTTGCCAACAGTTGCAATCAATGAAATAGAAATTCAATATACTGCACAAAAAGTAAGGGTTGCAACCTATGGTAGAGGCATCTGGCAAATTGATCAATACAGTTCAATTACTACATCCATAAGTGCTTCAAAGGATAACAACAATTTGTTTATTTATCCTAACCCTGCTAATAATGAAATAACTGTTAAAATGAATAATACAATGCTTGGTTCTACTATACTTATTACTGATATGCTTGGAAGGGAATTAATAAGCAATAAAATAACAAATGAACTTTCTAAAGTGAATATAGAATCATTAACTCCAGGTGTTTACTTTATTCAGTTTAAGGAAAACTCAACAGAAAAAGTGAAATTTGTAAAACAATAGAAAACAACAACTGCATTACTAAAACACCGTATGAAATTTAGTTTTCATACGGTGCTTTGTTTAATAACCCTTATCAACTATTATTTTAAACAAGATAATAACTTTATTATTTCTTTAGCTTCTTTTACATCATGCACTCGTAGGATGTTAGCTCCTTTTTGTAATGCAATGGTGTTCAAAACAGTTGTGCCATTTAGTGCATTGGAAGGATTGGTATTCAAAACTTTATTAATCATTGATTTCCTTGAAAGTCCTGCTAAAATTGGGAAGCCGAGCGATTTGAATTGCTCTAATTCTTTTAATAATTGAAAATTATGTTCGACTGTTTTTCCAAAACCAAATCCGGGGTCGATAATGATTTTCTCAAAACCTATTTTTTTAAACTCAGCTATTTTCTCTTTAAAATAAATAAATACTTCTTCTGTTACATTTTCATACACCGGGTTTTGTTGCATGGTTTGAGGTGTACCTTGTATGTGCATTAATACATAAGGCACTTGCAATTTTGCAATGGTAATAACCATTTTTTCATCCATTGTTCCGCCCGAAATATCATTAATAATATTTGCTCCGGCTGCAACAGCTTTTTCTGCAACAATTGCTCTAAAAGTATCCGCAGAAATAATCACATCTGGAAATTGTTTTCTGACAGATTTAATAACAGTAACCAAGCGTTCCAATTCTTCTTTTTCAGATATTTTTTTTGCTCCCGGTCGGGTAGAGTAAGCTCCAATATCAATAATGTCAGCACCTTCAGCAATCATTTGCCGGGCATGTTTCAGCCACTCTGTTTCTGTTATATATTTCCCTCCATCAAAAAAAGAGTCGGGAGTACTATTTAAAATACCCATGACCAATAGCTTGGCTTGAACGTTAAAAAGCCCTGCTATTTTTTGAGAAAAAACTGTATCTTGTACGCTCATAAAATGAATTAAGAATTATGAATTGGTCAAAGTTACGATCCTTATTAACTATCAACATTTCTATCCGCTGTTTACTAAAAAATGAATAAAACCTCTACTCAATACGATACTGCTATAGCTGCCTGCAAAGATATTTTTATTAAAAAGATGAAAGATTATGGTACGGCCTGGCGCATTTTAAGAACCAGTTCCATCACCGATCAAATATTCATAAAAGCCCAACGTATCCGCAATATCGAGGATAAAGGTACTCAAAAAATAAGTGAAAATATTCGCTCCGAATATATAGGAATCGTCAATTATTCCATCATCGGTTTAATACAATTAGTTCTAAAAAATGATGTCCGCATGGAATTACCGGCAGATGAAGTAAGTAAACTATTTGATAAACACACGAATGAGGCAAGAAGTTTGATGGAGGATAAAAATCATGACTACGGTGAAGCCTGGCGCGATATGCGAATAAGCTCATTAACAGACCTGATTTTGATGAAACTATTGCGCATCAAACAAATTGAAGATAATAAAGGAGAAACTATCATATCCGAAGGTATTGACGCCAACTTTCATGATATGGTGAATTATGCTATTTTTGCTTTGATTAAATTAACAGAACTATAACAATAAATTACAATGAAAACAATAACCAATATATCACGTATTTTAGTCGGATTATTATTCATATTTTCCGGATTTATAAAGGCCAATGATACGTTAGGATTTTCTTATAAATTAAATGAGTATTTTGAAATTTTTGGAACAAATTTTCTTATTCCTGTTTCGGTTCCATTATCCATATTCATTTGTATCTTCGAAATTGCTTTAGGATTTACCTTATTAATAGGTGCAAGAGTAAAAGCTACGTTATGGTTATTATTATTAATGATTGTATTCTTTACTTTTTTAACATTTTATTCGGCATATTTTAATAAAGTGGAGGAGTGTGGATGTTTCGGGGATTTTTTACACCTAACACCCTGGACTTCATTTACTAAGGATCTAGTTCTGTTAGTGTTGATAATTGTATTATTTATAGGAAAACAATACATTAAACCCATTTTCGGTTCCCGGTTTGAAAATGTGGTATTAGTATTAATTATTATCTCTACTACTATATTCCCTTTATATACCTACAGTTACCTACCTGTGTTTGATTTCCGAGCTTATAAAATTGGAACAGATCTATATAAAGCGATACATCCAAAAGTAAAATATTATTATTTGTTGAAAAATAAAAAGGATGGATCCCAAAAAGAGTTTGAGAGCTGGCCTCCTAATTGGGAAACAGAGTGGGATTATGTAAATAACAGGACTGAAAACCTGGATAAAAATGTAAAACCTATTATTGGTTTTGCAATGCATAATGAATATGGAGAAGATTATACGGATGAATTTTTACAAAAAAACGAGTTTAAATTTATTCTTGTAGAATATAATCTCGATAAGGCAAATAAAAGCGTTCAAGGAAGAATAAATGATTTTGCTTCAGTGTGCGGATTAAATAAAATAGAATTTATAGGCCTTACTTCATCTGATAGTGTGACGTTAGATAAATTTAAAAAAGAAAATCATATTAATTATCCATTTTATATAAACTTAGATGACGTTCCTTTAAGAACAATGATTCGTTCTAATCCCGGACTTATTTTACTGAATGGCTCAACCGTAATTGATATGTGGCCCTATCGATCGTTTCCGGCATTTAATGATCTAAAAGAAAAATATTTTAAGAAATAGACTGGTGGTAAAATTTATACTTAAACGCTTATTCTATGGTTTTCTTGTGTTAATAGGTGTAGTTACAGTAATATTTTTATTGTTCAATGTATTGCCTGGAGATCCTGCGCGTATGATGCTTGGCCAGCGAGCTGATCAGGCTTCTATTGATGCCATCAATAAAGACTTGGGGCGAAACAAATCGATGACAACGCAGTTTTTAATGTATCTGAATGATTTGTCTCCCATCTCAATTCAGGATCCTGACAACAAAGATCATTTTCTGTATTTAAATCCTGATAAATATTCATCGTATGTAAAATTATTTCCAATATTGCATACTAAAATAGTGGTGCTTAAATATCCGTATTTACGAAGATCCTACATCACTAAACGTAAAGTGTCTGATATTATAAAAGAAACATTACCAGCAACTACAGTACTTGCTTTTTCGGCGATGACCTTCGCGGCTTTTTTTGGTATATTATTAGGTTTGTTTTCAGCGATCAAAAAAAATACGTGGTTCGATAAATCTTCATTGGTGTTTGCTATATTCGGTATGGCACTCCCATCCTTTTTTATAGGATTGATTATTGCGTGGTTTTTTGGATTTGTATTGCGTGATTATACCCACTTAAACAATGTAGGATCACTTTATACAACGGATGATTTTGGCGAAGAACGGCTTGTTTTGAAAAACCTCATACTGCCAACACTTACGCTTGGTTTGCGCCCTTTGGCTATTATCATTCAGCTTACGCGGAGTTCTTTACTGGACGTGCTTACACAAGATTATATCCGTACGGCCACAGCAAAAGGATTAAGTTTTTATAAAGTAATATTTAAGCACGCTTTAAAAAATGCACTTAATCCGGTAATCACAGCCATATCCGGTTGGTTCGCAGGATTAATGGCAGGAGCTGTGTTTGTTGAAATTATTTTTAACTGGAAAGGAATTGGTTATGAAGTGGTGGATGCACTCAATAAAAATGACTTACCTGTGGTAATGGGTGCGACACTTGTTTTCGCGATAATATTTGTTATAATTAATATTCTCGTAGATATTGTTTACGGAATATTAGATCCACGCATTAGGGTTCAGTAGTCTTAGTGTTTATGTTAGAATTTAGATAACAGAATTTAGAATTTTATTTAAAATGAGACAAAAAATAGTTGCAGGAAATTGGAAGATGAATAATACCCTTGCTCAAGGGTTACAATTAGTTGATGAAATCATACAAAGATCTTCAGGACAACAATCAGCGAATATATTGAAAATCATTGCTCCGCCATTCATACACGTAGCAACTATCGCCGATAAATTAAAATTGTCCACCAGTTTTGCAATATCCGCGCAAAATTGCCATCACCTACAAAGCGGTCCATATACCGGTGAAATATCAGCCGAAATGATTTTTTCAGCAGGTGCAAAATATGTTATTATCGGGCATTCTGAGCGGCGATTGTATTTCGGAGAAAACAATGCCTTACTCACTCAAAAAGTAAATGCCGCACTATCAGCCAATTTAATTCCCATTTTTTGTTTGGGTGAAAATCTTGAAGAACGCAATTCCAACCGCCATCTAGAAGCAGTAAAAGAACAATTAAAAGAAGCGTTATTTCATTTATCACCTCTTGATTTTACTAAACTTATTATCGCTTACGAACCGGTATGGGCTATCGGTACAGGAATTACAGCCACTACTCATCAGGCACAAGGCATGCATCATTTTATCCGTTCCGAGATCAATAAAAAAT